>JANXOO010000022.1 GCA_025353525.1 Schlesneria sp.
CGCGAGCCGGATCCGATCGACGCGGAACGGCCGTTCCCAGAAGCATGACTGCGTTCGGATCGGACGCAGCAGGCAGTGTGTCTTCGGTGACGTCGAGAACTTCCAATTGACCTCGGCCCGTCGCGGCGTCACGGCCATATCCACCCGCAAGACCCTGCCTGAACCATTCGAGAATGACGACGCGCGATTCCGGCGACGAGACCCAGACGTTGAATCGCGGCGGCGACTCGAAATACGTCTGCTCGGTATTGTAGAGCGTTCCACCGCTTTCCTGGGCTGTCCCGCCCGTGAGCCGGTTAATCGCCGCTTGATGAACAGGCCGTTTTATGGCAAATGGTGGATCTGAACTGTTTGCCAATACCGTCTCGACGTTCTGCGAATCGAGACGCATACAAACCTGCTGCCAGATGGATTTGGGAATCCAGACTCGTTTATCGAGTCGCTTCCCTTGATCCGCCTGCTCCTTCGTCGGTGACGCTTTCGGCCGCGCCGTTGGCGGTAACATGGGCCTGGGCCAAAAACCATCCGGCAACGGATCGGAGAGAATGAGCGGAGGGGTTCCCGCGTCATAGCGATTTAGCCACTCCTCCAGCGCGGCACGACCGGAGGAATAACGAATTCCCCAAGCCAGATGCCCCCAGAGCGTGTCTGCCGCCAGCGGCGTCCCGAG
The DNA here is from genome assembly GCA_025353525.1 of Schlesneria sp. Classification (GTDB taxonomy): domain Bacteria; phylum Planctomycetota; class Planctomycetia; order Planctomycetales; family Planctomycetaceae; genus Schlesneria. The sequence continues at coordinate 671 of JANXOO010000022.1, forward strand.
ACTGGAACGCAAAACGAGATCGACTCGGTAGACAGTCATAGTTCAGCCCGTTTGCCGGTGAAATTGCAACGTAGGCAGCGACAATGACTGGCCATCAGACATCAAATTGTCGAACCGGATTTTTCCGTTGCCGCGGCTGCTGCCACCACCGAGCGCGTCTGCCTGGACGAGCGCAAGAGCCACCAGAAACACGTTGTCGAAGTTCGTTTTATCGATTTCACCGTTGTCCTCTTCGATCGCGAAGACACGATAGACGAGATCCAGATCGAATCGAATACCAGGCACGACACGTTCCATGGGCCTTGGATTCGCAACGGCGGTCAGGCGGTTGATTGAGTTCTCGCTTTTCACTTCGGTCAGCGTTCGACCATTGGCGTACTCTGTGCGGCTGACTTGCGAGAGGATGGCGTCTCGCACGATCAGCCGAGTGGGTCCACTTTGATACGCACGTTGTTTGTCGCGATCCGGCTCGCGACTGGGGTCTCTGGCCGGAATCCCGAAAACTCGAGCTGTTTGGCCGGTCACATCGGGCTTGGTGACATCTCCGCCGACCGGAATCTCACCGAAGTACCATTCGGCAAGACTTCGCATTCGCCCTTTGAGCGATGAACCTGGTATGTACGGTTCGGCGTTTGCCGGGTTGCGCAGGATAGGATTATCGAGTCCTGATATCTCCATCGTGTCCTGACTGCCACCGATTCTCAATCCCGTTTCAACAACGATCTGGCCGGTAATCCGGCGCAATTCGATCAATCGAGTTTCACCCATTGCTGACCTTCTCCTTTCCGTACATGAACCCAACGACGGCCTCGAAGTGCAGGACGAATCGCGTGAACTGCTGGTGATCGGTCACTCGGCTGATCCCTTGCTGCAAGAACTCGGCAAACTCGCGCCGCAAAGGTGCTCGACCACCTTTCCGCATCGCATAGGCAACCTTGCTGCGGACCATTTTGAACCGTGGCTCAATTTTTTGCCGGTAGACGGCATCTTTTCGCTGGTCATCGGTCTCTCCGGCGATCAACGCCGTGAACTGCCGAAAGAGATCTTTGACCTCACCGAAGAACCTTCGCAACTGGCTGCTGTTGATTTCCAATCGCTCAGCCTGACGCTCTGCGAGCTCGTCGTAGAGTTCTTTCTCTGTCCGCGCCGGGTCGAATAAGACCGCTGACGCATTGGTCGGCGGGTTCGCCGCAGGAAGTTGTCCATAAGTCGGTGGCATCGATCAATCTCCTCGAAGGGCATAGAGTGTGAGGCTGGCCGCGACATCCAGAACAGATGCCTCGGCCTGGGTCCGAATTTCCAGCAACTGCCGATGCAGTTCCTCGATCTCGCGGGAACGATCCGCTGGCAGGTTGCGTTTCAGGTCGTAGTTCAACTGTGATCTCCATTTGAGGTCGGTAGGGCTGCTGCGGTGTGCCATGCGTCCGTATTGCAACAGTCGATAGACCAGCGACGCATTGATTATGGGATCGCGACCCTCATGGCGAATCGACAATCGCCGTAGCGTCTGGTGCAATTGAAGAGCGGCCTGCAAATGCGACCACGTCAGAGTTGTCGAACCCACGGTGATTCGATCGCGGTGTGGTTCCTTCGCTTGATCGAGCGCCTCCTCGGCGGCATGGGCCAGAAACCGAACCGGTGTTCGAGGCTTGGCAAACACTACACCAGCCGAGAATGTGACATTGGAATTTCCACACGTCAGTTCGTCGAACCACTGTCGAAGCAGGACAGTGAAACGAATCACGTCGTACCAGGGGCCGATCAGAAACAAGTCATCACCCCCCGCGAAAACCGTATAAATATGTGGAAACAGCTCTTCAAGCCGTCGCGTAAGGAACCCCTTAAAGAACAAGTCGAGCGTTCGAGCTATCGAAGAATAACGGCCGATTGAGACCCGTTCTCCCATTCCGTAGCCCATCAGCATCCCCAATCGATCGACGTCTGCCTTGAGCGCACCCAGCATCGGCTGCCCGAGTCGGTGACCTCGCTCGTCCAGACTCAATTGGGCCAGTTGCTCGAAAGTCAGCGTGTCGCCGACCAAAAGTGATTCTCTGGTTTCGACGCCATCCACCCCCCTTTTCGCCAACGCGGCGAGATGCGACAGATTCGCGACGGTTACTCGCGGAACGTGCCGGGCCGTCACCAGCAGCGGCCTTGAAACATCCGAGTCTGACATCGCGACGCTTAGCGCGAACACGCGGCCCGACGTGGGCAACGTCTCGTGAAACTGAACTTTGTAGCCCAACAGATCCCAGGATCGCCCAAGACCGTGTTCTTCGGAGTTGAGGCTGAGAAACCTGGCATTCGGGATTTCGCCGCCCCATTGCTC
>JANXOO010000068.1 GCA_025353525.1 Schlesneria sp.
CTGTCGCCGCTGACAATCAGATTGGATGGCTTGATGTTTCCATGCAAGCAGTTGCGGGAATGCAAGATTTGAACCGCGTTTAGTAAACAGCGGCCGACCGCAAGAGTTTCGCTGACGTTCAGTTTACTTTCTTGAAGCCGATCCTTCAGAGTCTGACCGTGAATAAAGTTTCGCACGCAGTACCAGCAGCCTGCGGTACGTGTGATTTCTCTTAAAGTTTCCAGCCAAACTGATGCGAGGTTTTGAAAGACGATTTGTTCATGTTCAAGTCTCAGTTTCGCTCCTGCGGTCAGAGTTTGAAGCGACACCGCTTTTATGACGACGGCATTTCCCGTCCCGGTTTCGAATCCCATCAGTGTCGAAGGATTCGACGCACCTGGAAGCGGGAGAAACACCTCATATCGATGTCCAAATACGGATCTCAGTGCAGAGTCGTATTTGTCCGTCGTCTTATCGACGTGTTCGCGACTAATATCGGTTTCCAGCCCCATGGTGTACTCATCACAGCGAAATCTGAGTTATTGACATCATCGGCCGCCCCCAACAAATATCGAAATCGAAAGGTTCGCGAGGGAATGAACCAAAATACCAACACGAGATTGTTGATTCGCTGAAACATAGGTCATTTTGCCTGAAGTATCGTTTCATTCGATGTCAACGGTGTAGTTTCAACCGAAGCCGTGAGAAAGTGAACTCCTCATTCTGCTTTTGTTGAATGTAGGACTTTTTGCGCCTGTGCCGTTAACTCATTTTGCGATAGCGAGGCAGGTCGCTCCGTCATCGCTTGTCACACAATCGGATTCCTCGCAGTCAAATTCCCCATCGAATAGATCCGGCTGATTTTCCCCAGGCGGTGATTCGTGCGCCAGGTTCAATAAACGTGTGCCGATTTAATCGATTCCCTCACCTTGCTTTGGCCATAGCGTGCATATTTCAAATGTCACCGATGATCAATCAAATCCAAAACGTTGATCGGTTCGGTTTAATCTCGAACACCGGAAGCATTCAATTCAGAAAGCGGTCACTGGTGTTATTGACGTTCCCATTACAGGAGCGGAGGCAAAAACCTCTGGCAATTAATGTCTCGGGCGTTTTCAGTGAAATCTCGCAGGCGACAAGCAATCGTGGATCCGTCAAGATATGACTTGATGACTCCCGAGGAAAAAGAAGCCGATGTCATGACCTTGCTCGACCAAACTCAAGAGTCGTTGCTCGGTTCCGATGGAAATCGGGAACAGGTGGGCAAAGCGCTGGATCGATTATTCGGCGACCTGAATAGTCAAAGGCTCAGTTGCGGTCACGAGCATTGGCAATCATTGATTCAGCACTGCCGCAATCATCCGTTGCTGACGACGCTGCATCATGACCCATTTACAGGCCGAGCCTTCGCCAAACCTCGAGGTTACGCTGGTGACGCCGAATTAATTGATCTCATCTATGGACCTGAAGACCGGATGCCGGTCCCGGAGGCGACGCAATTAGGACTGGATATTTACAGCTACACGACATCGGCTCCTGCCGCCGAAGGCGTCAGGGCGCGTCGAGGGTTTATCGCCGATTTGATTGACACGACGACCAATGAACGGCCCGGGCAGCATATTCTTGCAATCGCGGCCGGGCATCTACGCGAGGCGAATCTCACGACAGCGGTCCGACGCCGGCGGATGGGACGTTTTGTTGCCCTCGATTCAGACCCCCTCAGCCTGGCGGAAGTCGATCGGGCCTACGGCCCTTACGGTGTCGAGACAGTACCGGCATCATTCGGCGTTCTGATTACCAATCGATTGCAGATTGGGAGCTTTGACTTGATCTATTCCACGGGGCTGTTTGACTACCTGAATGTGAACACGGGACGACGTCTCGTGACGACGATGTTCGAAATGCTCAAGCCCGGTGGCCAACTGGTCGTTGCCAACTTCCTGCCTGGAATTCGTGACATCGGTTACATGGAAGCGTTTATGGATTGGAAGCTCGTCTATCGAACACGTCAGGATATGGTCGATCTGACTGCGGAGATCAATGAGGCAGATATGCAACACTTGGCGCTCTTCGCCGAGGAAAACAGCAACATCATTTTCCTGCATGTGACGAAGAAATGATTTCTTCGACGACCGAAGAAGTCAGCGTCACTTGAGATGGCCATCGAAACAACTTCTGTCGTTCAATTGCCAATAACTGTCCCGGGTTCTGGCACATCCGTTCGAGAAAGTCCCCGCCCTTAAGTGGATGCCGTGACGAGTGCCTCAGCGAAGGTCAGGGTGCGATCGAACCTGGATAATATCGAATGTGAGACCGGCGTCACGTTGTTATTCGATTCCCGACGAGATTGCGGTACGTCATCCACAAATCCCTGTCCGATTTCCACAAATTTAAGTTCCGTCTGAAGGAATACGTCGACAATGACGGGGTCGAAATGCGTGCCGGAACCCTCAATGATAATTTCTCGAGCCTTTTCGTGACTAAACGCCGGTTTGTAAACACGCTTTGTCCTGAGAGCGTCATAGACGTCGGCCAGTGCCGTGATGCGACCGCAAAGCGGAATGTCCTGGCCCTTGAGCCCAAATGGATAACCACTTCCGTCGAACTTTTCATGGTGGCTCAACGCGATATCGCGTGCCATCCGCAGGTATTGGGCGTCTGGACGTGCCTTGAGCGCAGCGTCAAGTGTGTCGCTGCCGATCTTGGCGTGCTGCTTCATGGTTCCGAATTCTTCGTCGGTCAATTTTCCTGGTTTCAGCAAAATATTATCCGGAATGCCGACCTTCCCGATGTCATGCAGTGGGCTGGTAAGGTAAACCGTTCGCACGTAATCGCCGTCGATCTGATCGACGTAAGGCCCATGTTCAACCAGTTTTTCGCAGAGCACACGACAATACTCGCGAATCCGATCGAGATGCGCACCGGTATCGGGATCTCTCGATTCAGCGAGTTTGGCGAGTGCGAAGATCGTGACATCCCGGCTCTCCAGCGAAAGTACTCTCTCGCCAGCCCGCAGGCGGACTTGCAGCTCATCTGGCTGAAAAGGCTTGACGATGAAGTCATCGGCGCCTGCTTCGAGGCCTTCCACGACACTTTCGGTGCCCTGGTGCGACGTTAAAAGAATCACATATGTATATGTGCTTGCCGGCCGCTTGCGAATCTGGCGGCAAAGTTCGACGCCAGTCATCTTCGGCATCGACCAATCGGAGATGACCAGTTGGAATTCACCCGTGCGAATGAGTTCAAGTGCTTTCAACCCGTTGTCGACGGTTGTGACTTCATACCCAAACTCTTCAAGGCAGCAGGTCAGCATTAATGAGCTGACGTAGTCATCTTCAGCAACTAGAACACGCATGACGCTTCTCCGATAAATTTGACCTGCTTTGCTCGACCAGGCCGTGTGTCGCGTTCGTCAACTCAGGTGCAAAGACATTGACGACTTTCTTGAAATATCCCCATTCGAGATGCAGGGCCGCCATGATCCGCTGAACCTCGGCACGATCGCGCGCTCGTCCAGATTGCTCGGCCTGAAGTAAGAGCGATGAGAGGCCGATGGCGGACACGTTGCATGCCGCTCCTTTGAACCGATGTGCGATTTCCACGAAAGCGCCGTAGTCTTCTATCTCCATTGCCGACTGAAGCTGATTGAGATCGTTCGCGCCGACATCGCGAAACGCCGCGATGACCCGTTCGATTATTTTGAAGTTACCCATGCAACGACCTAGCAGCGCCATAAAATCAAATGCAGAATTACCATCCGCGGGATTCGAAAGTTGGAAATGAGACATTTGAAGGCTCCCTGATACTCGGCGATCATACAATTCTGATCACGCCCCGGATTCGTGATATGGCCTGCCGATTGCCACGTCAAATTCCATCTGAGTATTTTTTCGGCGGAGCAAATCCCTTTGTGCAACGAAAAAAGCATTCTCTGAAGGTTGCAATCGTTCTGTATTTCAACATAGTGCGCGTTTTGGCCGAAGCCGCAGGAATTGAAATATTAAATTCAGGAAAGCAGAATCCGGATCGTGCAGGATCATCCTGCAGGTTCAAGTCTTACTGGCGGTAATGGTGTAACTGCCTGCCGCGCACGCGAGTCATGCAGTGTCGACGGCACATTCGACGCGTTACGCTCGTGACGATTGTATCGTCTTTTCCGACGATACAATCGATTTATCGAATCGAAGGAGGCTTTAAAGCACTTCCAGTTTTGTCGTAGCGTCCCGCGAACCAAAAACGACCGCGACTGAGACATGAGTCAACGCGACACGGATGTGCGACCAGAACTAGAAGTTGAAGCTCGCCCCGGCGATGACTGAGTCTGCGGACGCAGTTGATTTTACGCTTGTTCCAGCGATTTGGCCCGCCGCACCGATCATCGGTCCACTAACGGAATTCTCGAAGAAGTGAGAGTAAGCCAACGAGATTTTGAAGTTTGACGTCACATTATGAGATGCACCGAAGCTGAGACCATGTTGGATGATCAGGGGTGAAGCAATGTTAAAAAAGGCATTGTTGGCTGGAACCGGGTTGGTGCTGAACGAATAGCCAATCCGTAACGCGGTAAAATCGGTAACGCTGTATTGCGTTCCCGCCGACAGCGCGAAAATACTGTTCCAACCAAGTCCATTGACGGCGCCTGTCGGAC
>JANXOO010000471.1 GCA_025353525.1 Schlesneria sp.
GTTTTTGGAAACTCGTTCTCCAGGGCCTCCGAAGACTCCGACCGCTGGCTATAGGAATTCATGGTCCGTTGGACCGAAAGACCGCTTGCAACGCCTCTCGTTTTCCGCGTTCGAAATCCCGACAATTTCGAAATTCGCCCCAATTGAACTCGGATCAGTGATTCTACTACACATTAACGATCCGCGAATATGATTGCGGAAACGGCAACATGACTTCGCAGGTGGTCAGGAATCAGGCGAATCTGTATGCTACGCCCTTGGAACGCGAATGCGTCGGTGCGTGCCATCGTCGCGACAGGATGAATTTGACATTGAGGATCGAAAACAGTGATGGACAACGAACTGAAAGACCAGAGCCAGAAATTGATCGCCCGCATCCTCCATTTGCGGGGGTCTCTTTGACTGCGATACCAAAAATCGCAGAATCGCAGAGATCAACGAATCGATGGGCAACCCTGGCTTCTGGGATCACCAGGAAAAAGCGCAAGCTCAGGTTACCGAGCTGAAGACGCTCAACGGAACACTCAAGCCGATCAATGAACTCTATTCGGGCTCCGAAGACCTCGCGGTCCTGATCGAGTTTGCCGAAGCCGACGACTCACCCGAGACGACCAGCGAAATCGTACAAACAGTCGAGCGACTTCAGATCCAGTATGACGCTGTCGAGCTTCAGGCGATGCTTTCCGCACCTGAAGATGCGAATTCGGCCTACGTCGCCGTGCAGGCTGGTGAAGGGGGCACGGATGCGCAGGACTTCGCTGAAATGCTCGTTCGCATGTATCAGCGTTGGGCTGAACGACGCGGATTCGCCACTGAACTGCTCGATTCTTCGCCCGCAGAAGAAGCCGGAATTCACTCCGCGACTCTGCTCATTCGAGGCGCGTATGTGTACGGTCTGCTCAAGGGCGTAACGGGAATTCACCGCCTGATTCGGATGAGTCCCTTTGATTCGGCTCATCGCAGGCAGACATCATTCGCAGCCGTCGATGTGACTCCTGAACTGGATGACAGCATTTCGATCGAAATCGAATGGGACGATCCGAAAACGATTCGCGAAGACATTTGTCGGGCGAGTGGTGCGGGGGGACAAAAGGTCAATAAAACAGATTCGGCGATTCGACTGACACACTTGCCGTCGAACGCAGTGGTACAATGTCAGAACGAACGGAGTCAGCACCAGAACCGTGCGTTGGCTCGCAAAATGATGATCGCTAAATTGTACAAGATGGAATTGGACAAACGCGAAGCGGAATCGGCGGCCAGACGCGGGCAGAAGTCGCGCATCGGTTTCGGCGGTGAAACGATTCGCAGCTATGTATTGCACCCCGAATCGTACTGCAAAGACAACCGGTCCGATTACAAGACTGCACATCCTCTTGCCGCGCTGGACGGGGATCTCGATCCGTGGATCGAAGCCTATCTGCGCTGGTGCTTGCGAGTCAGCCAGGGAAAATAGACGAATCAGGAGTCGTTGATGTCGCCGAAACGCCCGCCAGTCATGTACTCTCGATCCGCTTCGACGGCAGAAATCATTGTTGGCGAGCACTTGGCCGATCTGCGGGAACGAGTCCGTTTTTTGACCTGGGTTTCGGGGCTGTGCTGGACCGTTGTGGCACTGTTTGGCGGCCTGCTCGTCACTGGGTTTCTCGACTGGTTAATCCACTTCGACGATTCCGGGATCAGGCTTGTTGTCGGACTGGCGGTATTGAGTACCAGTGGCTGGATGCTCTGGCGGCATCTTCTCTCTCCCTTGCAACAGCCCTTGTCCGGATCATTTTTGGCGACGCGTGTCGAGCGACGATTTCCAGGCCTGAAGAACCGGGTATTGAGTGCGGTCGAGTTTCTGGAACATCGACTCGACCCGAAACTTGGTTCTGCCGAATTGCAGAAGGCGGTCGTTCAGCAGGCTCTTGGCGATTTGCAAAAAATCAGTTCGTCCGACATCATCGAAACGAAAGCCGTTCGAAATGTGACGATTGCCGGAGTTGCCGTTGTCATCCTTGTCGCCACTGTGTTTGCACTGCGTCCGCTGGAAGCCGCAACATCCGTGCAGCGATGGATGTTTCCTTTTTCCGATGTCCCCTGGCCTCGACGTTTTGAATTAAGGCTGATTAACCCGGATCTGACGCCGGTCAATTTGACAAACGATCAGCCGATTCGGCTCGCACGCGGCGATACGCTGGAGCTGTATGTCGAAAATGGACGTGGCCGCCTGCCGGACCGGGTCTGGTTCGAGCACCAGATCGACGATGGGACTGTCCTGCGCGAACCGCTGCGGCAAACGACGCTTCGCGACGCGACGGGTCACACTCGCGAAGCCGCAGTCATCAGTTGGGTGGCAGTGCGCGGAACAATGCAATTTCGCGTCACGGGCGGCGATGACAACGTGATGCCGTTTCATCGCGTCGAAGTTGTCATCCCACCTGCGCTCGAATCATTGCGTGTCGTCGTCACTCCACCCCCTTATTCCCGCCAGCCGGTCCAGCGATTGCCGGATGGTGTCGGGCATATCGTCGGTCTGTTGGGAACGAAAGTCGAAATCGTTGCAACGGCAGACAAGCCGTCGGCGACAGCTCATTTGAGAATTGGTGAGCATCCTGCCGTTCCGCTGGAGACCGGTCCGGACAATCGCCAGTTGAAAGCGACATTCGAAATCATTGACGCGACGGTCAGCAGCTACTGGTTTGAACTGGTCGATACGCAGGGTTTCACTGATCGAGAGGCGACACGTTACGAACTTCGCGGGATCGCCGATGGAGTTCCCGAAGTCACGATCGAAACACCGGCCACCGATGTCTTGTTGACGACGGACGCAGAATTGCCTGTTTCGATCTTTGCCAAAGACGATCTTGGACTTCGCAGCGTTTGCATTTCCTATGGGGTGAATGACGACGAGACACAGCGGATGATTCCGTTGTTCGATCGTCCGTCACCGACCAGTTCCGACGAACAAACCACGGAGAGCACGGAAACAGACGATTCCTTGCCACTGGGTCCGCAACAACACGTCGCAAATTATGCCTGGAAGATGTCTGACCTGAATCCCGAAGTCGGAATGCGGA
>JANXOO010000480.1 GCA_025353525.1 Schlesneria sp.
GTCGGCGAGAATCCAGGATTGGCGGCACTATTGCTGGCTGCGGGCCTGGCAATCGACATCGTCACTAAGCGAAATCACATAATTGTCGGCAGACGTAAACATCTCTTTGAGTGCTCCCGCCCATTTCTTGTTCACCTTTCCGAGTTCCTTCCCCTGCATATCGAGCAGCTTGAAGTCCCAACCTTTCCAGTTCCCCTTCACATCGGCGATTTGTTCGCCTTCGGGATTGTGGACGGTGAATCCGCCTCCAAGCGAAAAAATCTTGCTCCGAAAAACTCCGACAAGCGTCTCGTGCTGGTCGAAAACCTGAACGTTCTGCCGCAATAACGAAAAGCCGCGCTTGATCGTGACAACAGGGGCGGATGAGTCGTCTTCTTTAATGACGACCGTGGTCGGAATGAGTTGTTTGTTGATGACCAGGCGAAGTAACTGGGCAAACGTTCCGATCGTTTCCTTGGCAAACCCGATTTGCTGACCTGTTTCCGGATCAAAGATGTCGTAACGATCCGTCATCTTCAACATCGCCACTTGTTCTTTAACGAGAAACGTTCGACGATCCAGCAGCATCGCGTCAGTCCTGAACTGGTAGGAAAATCAGTTGTTACGTTCGTTTGATCGGGAGCCCGATTTGAAATCGCGAACGGCGGTGTCGATCGTAACGATCCTCCTGCAACGACTCAACCGTCATCTGTTTTGCTGCAGCGCAAACGGGAGTTGCCCGATGAAACCGGTGCGACTGGTGATCTTGTTCAGGCAACGTGTTTCGGTTGCCACATCGAAAAAGTATGAATCAGGTCGCCCTTCCCTTTCGACACGAATCACGCCACGAGACCACGCCAAGAGACCACGTTCATATTTGCGTGGTTTACGTTCATATTTGCGTGGTTACCGGCACAAAACCCAGCGACGCATCTTCGTTGCACTTTTTGAACAGCAACCCGATGTGCTGCGCCACGCTCGTTGATACCACGTCGCGTCTGCCGTTTGAAGTGGCGGTTCCGGGGCATCGAGGTCGTAGCCGCTTCCTGCGAGATAGGCATTCGAAGCCATCACACCTTCCAGCAGGCTGCCCGGTGAGACACGCGATGGCTGCTTCGCTGTGATCTGGTCCGCAGCGACGAGCGCGTCGGTCATATACTCGGAGCAATGCAGCCCGTCACTCCGGCTGCCAGTCAAATGGTGCTTGACGGCATACTTTCGTCCCAGTTGACTCTCAAGATGCGTGACGTACGAAGTAATCTGATCATCCGTGAATGCGATGGCGGGATGAACGATCCGGATCGAACCCGGAGTTTGTTGACGCACGTATTCCTCGAGCGACGTCTTGCGGACGCCAGTACCGTTCATGCTGTCGTAAACGATGAAGTCATTCTCAATTTCGACGACGCCACCCACATGAGTATAAGAACTCTGCGAGAAAATCCTGACGGCCAGGCAATCGCCCTGGCTGAAGATCAACGATCCCGTTTGAAGAGTTTGTTTCAGTTCGGCGATCATTGGTGCCGAGGGGGCTGGTGTATCGGCACCCTGGCCATCACCACAACACGCGATCACACACACGGCGACTGTTGCCCACATCATTAACTCCGTAATCGCAATTGCAAACCCAACACTCCGCTAACAATCCTTGCAGTTGATCACGAATAGTCAACGGGCAAATCCGGTTTTTATGCGACCTTCGGGCCGGGATGACAGGCTTTTGAAAATTGCCAATTTCCAATGTCAAATCGAACGCCGAAAGTTGTGATGACACGGTCCGTGGAAAACGGGCACTTGTTGAATTCCGCGTCCCATATCGCGAGCAATCAAATTGATGCCTTGACTCGGTTCGGGTTGAATTCCGGAACGTTACGTTTTTCGAAATTTGCATCGGGAATCGGCACCAGTGAATGTGATGTCGATTCCTGCTTCAGCATCATTCTCGCTCGCTCGGCTGCGGGACTTTGTGGAAACTCGATAATCAATCGTTCCAATGCCTGTCGTGCATCGAGTAACTTTCGTGCAGCATGCAAGTTGAGATCGAACGGATGCAAAGCGACATCTCCAACTTGCA
>JANXOO010000255.1 GCA_025353525.1 Schlesneria sp.
TTACAGAGGACGCCAGCCGAATCCGCAAAAAACACGCGCCTCAGACATCGGCCATGTTACGACGTAGCGCGAACTTCGTCTCGTAACACCGTGCTCCACGACAGCGGCGACGGGCGGTCGTCAGGATGCAGTACGGCGGAAAGTTGAGGCCAAAGGGACATGTTTGTTTTCAAGTCGGGGGACTGGCACCAGGAAGACCCCCGGCGCGCCGGGGTCCCCGTTTTTCAGCCGGTAGATTTTCCACTGCCGGTTGCGTTAACACCGTTCGCCGTCACATCGAACACGATCGTGGGCGCCTGCGTCGTCGGGAACGAGTCGGCATTCAGCACCTCGTGAGCAGCATCGAATGTCAGGATCACTCACAAGGGAGAATCAGTATCCGCGTTCCGCGACGGGCTGTGCAGGTGGTACGTCAATCGGCGAAAATCACTCTCCTCGATTGCGAAGCTGAAGCTGCAATCGTTCCGCCAGCTCACTCAATTGGGACTCTTCGTAGCTCGACAATTCGTCGACCGTCGACCTGGAGACACCGGTGAGACTTTGCAACATTTGAATCATCTCGATTCGACCTTTGAGTAAACCTTCCTTCTCGCCTTCCTGTCGACCTTGCTGTCGACCTTCCTGTCGTCCTTCCTGTCGTCCCTGCATCAGCGCTTCAATGCGCGTGCTTTCGAGTCTCGAGGCTTCGTCGGTTTGCGCTTTCAGTCTCAAACTGTAGAGGTGGTTCTGTTCGGGGGTTTGCTGGATCATTTCGAGGATTCCTGCGGCTTCGATAAATTCCGGGATGGGAAGCAGTCGACAAAGTTCGTCGTAGGTCAGCGTTCCGCCGAAGAGCAGGAAATAGGCCCACTGTTCGACCGGCGGTGCTCGCAGGATATTCTCGCGAGTGCGACGCAGCTTCGTCAATTCCAATAAGTGAATCTGCAAGTCCTCTGTCAGAACCAGGCCCGATCTCTCGCGCAACCGAAAGTCCAGAAGCAGCGCGGGATGCTCCGGAAACAGCGGCTGGTTCAAAACGCAAATGCTGATCGACTGTCGCAACGAGCCGTAGAGCAATCCCTGAGTCAATTGATTGACGTACGACCGCGCGTTGTAAAACGTCAATCGCTGCGGCAACTCCTTCGTCGCCGACGACTGCATCTCGATGTTCAGTCGCCGACGGCGGTCGTCAATCGCCATGATGTCCAGCACCGACAGCTTGTCCTCGTCGTACTTCCGATCCTGAAACGGATTGAGGTACTCGACCTGCGAGATCTTCGGACCCTCGAGCATCGAATTCAAAAAGTGGATCGTCACGGCGGGATGTTCCGGATTTCCGTACAACATCTTGAACGCGAAATCGACCGTCGGATTGATTCCGATCGCCATGACACGGACTCCCACTGCACTCATAGCGGACGCGGAAACAAATTCGCCACGCGGCAAACAATAACAGTTTGAACGCGAGAATGCCGTAGCAACCCGGCGGACTTCCCCGAGAAGGCGAGGACGAACACCGGGGACAGGGTGCAACCGGTATTTTCTCTCATGCAGGTCGAGTTAGAACCGTTTTCCACCTTCCGCCTTTCGGAACTTTTCTCTAGAACAGTGTTCTGCAGGATGTTGTTGGAACTCGTTAGTCGTTGTGTCACGCTCGCGGTTTTGAAAATCTCATTAACTTTTTGACCCATTTTTGAAAATTGAGTTGGAACGGCATCAGGATTGCGCATGGGGTGCAAGCCATGTCTCCGTCGGCAACTTGTGTCAAATCGTGCCAGGCAATGTCTGTCCGTTCGAATGGAATGAACCGGAATGACGGATCCGCATTTTAACTATCAGATTCGCGAAAGTGCTCGTGCAAAATATATGAGCCTCAGGGTTTCCGTCGACCGGGGGCTGGAGGTTGTCGTGCCGCGCGGTTTCGACCGCAAACTGATTCCGACGTTTCTTCGCGACAAGCAGATGTGGGTCGATGAAAGTGGGATAGATGCCAGAGAAAAAGCCATCCGCGACGATCAATGGATGGTGAATTCCAAAATCAATTGGTCCTCAAAAACTTCGCAGGCGTCCTTTGTTCTTGAATCGACAGTTTGAACACCGCAGGAAGAATTAATGAGCCTCAGAAATCCCGTGACCGAAGATTTGAGCTTCGAAGCAAGCCTTGCCGACCTGTGTCGCCGCTGGAACGTTCGAGAACTGGCACTATTGGGGTCGATACTTCGCGATGACTTCAAACCGGAAAGTGATGTCGACATTC
>JANXOO010000258.1 GCA_025353525.1 Schlesneria sp.
TGGTACTCACTTTGTCGAAACGACAAGGTAGCCCGAAGCGTTCGCGAGGGATTTTCCCCTGTTTTCACTCGCCTGGACTCCCTCGCGAACGCTGCGGGCTACCTGTCGTGAGTGCCATTGGGCTTATGCCGCACGGCTCGCCAGGGTGCTCGTTCTGCTTTTGTTTTCCAATCTGAAAATGCTTCACAGCGTTGCCCGAAACGGCTGACAGTACGCGCTCACCAGATCCGGGATAGCGACTGCAAGGTGTTTTTCAACCGGTTCATTCACCCTCGGGCGACAAGCCGGATATGTTCTGCCTGGTCGGGGTCAGTTTGAGGAAAATCGCTGCGGGAATGAGTGCCACGACTTTCTGTACGAGCGATCGCGGCAGCGACCATCAACCGGGCCACAAGCAGCAGGTTTTGCAGTTCCCAGCCTTTCGTGATTGAAAACTCGTTTGGGCCGACGTAGCGGTCCCAGAATTCGATCTGCAATTTTGCTGATTCGAGGTCGATCGCGTTCCTCTCGATTCCGACCTTGCGCCACATTTCACTGTTTAGCGAATTCAACAGGTCGTCGAGTTTCAGTGTCGCCGCGTCTGTCGGTTCATTCCGGTCCGTAAACGGTCGTTCCGTCGGGACTGCAGCTGACGCATCAAGGCGCAATGGCAACGCCGTAAACTGGTCGGACTCGCCGCATGCGGCCGCCGACGCGTTTCGGCCTGCTCGCAGACCGAAAACCAGCCCTTCCAGCAGACTGTTGCTCGCCAGTCGATTTGCACCATGCAGGCCGCTCGATGTCACTTCACCCGCAGCCCATAGTCGAGGCAACGATGTGCGAGATTCCGAATCGACCGAAACACCGCCGATCATGTAGTGAGCACCGGGCCGAACAGGGATCAGGTCGCGCATCAGATCCAGTCCGAATTGCGTGCACACCTGACGGATATGCGGAAACCGTTCGGCAATCAGTTCTTTCGGAAGGTGGGACAGATCCAGGTAGACGCAGTGATGCCGAGTCTTCTCCATTTGTCGCGTGATGGCGCGGCTGACGATGTCACGAGGAGCAAGTTCCGCAGCCGGATCACAATCGGGCATAAACCGGTTGCCGAAACAATCGCGCAACAATCCTCCTTCGCCGCGTGCTGCTTCTGAAATCAGGTGCCGCGACGAGCCTGCGATATAGAGCACCGTCGGATGAAACTGCATGAATTCCATGTCACGCAACTCGCATCCCGCACGAAACGCCATCGCATGTCCGTCAGCCGTCGCGATTTCGGGATTGGTCGTCTCGCGGTACAGTCGACCGGCACCACCGGTGGCCAGAATCGTCTGTTTGGCCCAGACAAACGTTTTTCCATGGCTGGCGTTCCAGACGAGGGCACCTCGACATTCGCCCTCGTGCGTTAACACGTCGATCGTGAACGTGTTCTCCCAGATATCGATGTGGGACTCGCTGCGCACCCGTTCGATCAATGCCCGCATCACCTCTTTTCCGGTGGCGTCGCCGAGAGCGTGGACGACGCGGCGGTGGCTGTGACCACCTTCCTGCGTCAGTGCGATTTCTCCGTCAGCCTGATCGAACAACGCCCCCATCGTCGTTAGTTCATGAATTCGCTCAGGAGCTTCGCGGACGACGGTTTCAACGATTTCGCGGTCGCACAGTCCTTTGCCTGCAGCCATCGTATCGGCGACATGGTTCGCAAAATGATCGACAGGGTCGAAGACACCTGCAATTCCACCCTGCGCATACGCACTGTTTGACTCTTTCAACCGATCTTTTGTCGCCAGCACAACGTTCAGCCGCGGGTCGATGGCCAAAGCCGCTCGAATCCCGGTAATACCGGCTCCGATAATCAAAACATCGGTAAACAGATGCGGAACACGCTTGGGGTTGAATTCAACGAGGTACCGTCGCTTGGGTGAAACGATCAAAGGAGTCATAGAGAATTGCTCAAGGCCGGACAGTGATGATGCGCGGCATGAATCGACACACTTGAAAAATCATCGATCGGACCCGTTCTTTTGATCGGAACGTGGCCGATCAGAGACAGCCGGTCCGATTCGACGGGGATCAATGCCGGGAAGCGGTCCGTTTTCAACACGTGGTATCTGCATCGGTAACGCCTTTGAATCACCGACACGATGTTCGCTCGGGCCGGAAAACCTGATGTCGCTGGCAATCAGTCCGCTGAACGTATCGTCGTCCATTTTTTCAACATCGCCTCGGGATCGCGAGAATTTGCCGAGCAGCACGGTGTCAGGTTCAACAACTGAATCCTCGGCACTGAATTCGATCGATTCCGAAATGCTGCCGGGCATTCGATCAGTATCATAGACGATCAGTCCCGATTTGTTCTCTGCTTCTGATTTGCGTCCTGTCGACGACTTGCTCCCAGCGGACGATTTGTTACCTGCCAGTTTGAAGATGCAATTGCTGGCCCGAATGGATGTCATCGAACGTGTCGGTTTGTCGGTGGAATCTTCCGAGACCCAGACCAGTGGTCCTGAGTCCCGCAATGTCACTCCGTCAAGCTCCAGTGTCCAGTCGATCGTGGCGCAATCCTGTCCGAACGCGAAAAAGGGGGCCGTTCCTGTCTTCAGTGAATTGACGACCCGAATTGACTGCGGCGTCTGAGCCAACCGAAACGCATCGCCATTTCCGTGAAAGAACGAGTTTTCGATCACGATGTGACCCGAGCCCGCTTCACGAGGATTTAATGGAGTCCAGGCGATCGCTGCCGTTGCCTGATCGGTTGAATCGACCGACGACTCGGGATCGGTCACCGGGAAGTCACAGTTCAACAGCCTGAGACTTTGACTGCGAACAATCAGTGAAGCGGCAAGGTTGCCGGAACTCGAACGACGCACAGAAACCCGTTCCAAAGTGACCTCGAGAGCCATGAGACTCAGCGATGCGTTTTCGACCAGAATTTCGGGCGTGACGCCGGGTGCTCCGCGAATGATCAAGTGGCCTTCAAATGTTTGCCGGTCGGCCACGTACGGACCGCTCGCTTCAAGCAAGATAACTCCGTCTGAATCCGGTTTCGGTAATGTCAACGCGCCAGAAACGGAGTTCGTCGGTGCGGCAGGACGCATTTGGTTGGCCCCCGCATCTGATCGACCGGATTCGCCACCTCGCGGATTCCGGATCGCCGTGCGGACGGTTCGTGCGACGGACAGCAGTTCGTTCCGTAATCCGTTGTCATAAAGGACCGTCAGACCGCCTGTGACGGCGATCATTGCTGCAGTCGTCCAGAGCCATCCCCGGATATTTTCACCAGGTGCCGAACCGGCCAGGTGCGGCGTCGTGCCGTCAAAAAGCCTGCGGAATTGGCGGAGTCTCGAACGACTGGACGCACCAGGCGATCCCCAATGCTGCAGGACTTCGTCAAAGCTGCGAGGTCGCTCGTGCGGATTGGGCGAAGTCATTCGCTTAATTGTTTCGGCGAGTAGCGCTGGAGTATCAGGTGCCCACTGGCGAACATCGTCAATCGTTTTCGTTTGATGGGACGCCAGCTTGGCTAACGGATCTGCGGTGACGAACGGTGGCCGCCCCGCCAGTAGCTGCCACAACAGACATCCGACAGCGTACAGTTCGGAACTCGCCGAAGCCGCCACACCCGTCCCGATCAATTCCGGCGCGATGCCGTCGTAGGCGTCGGGAGCCAGCGTGTCGTGAATCGTGAACCGGGGATGAACGACCTGCCGAATTCCACCGTCGACCAGAACAGCCAGCCCGCTTTCCGTCAAACGGACATTTGACAGACGAATATCGCCATGGACGAGCGATTTTGTATGCAGCGCGGCGAGTCCTTCAAGCATCTGCCTGCCGATTTCGAACGCGATCGCCGCTGGAAATCGTCCGCGACGAACCAGAAGTTCGTTCAGCGGCAGGCCGGGGACATAGCGACTGACCAGAACGATCTCATTTTCATCCGACGGCAAAATTTCGTTCGGGACAACCAGTTGAGGATGTACAAAGTGATTCGACTGTTCCAGTACGGCGACCATCTGACGTCGCGAATTGGCCAAGCGGGCAGATTCGACGATCCTCCTTTTGACAACGCAACGGTCCCGCCGATTGAGCCGACGTGCAAGCAACGTCGTTCCCCGTACACTTCGTGCCAGTTCGTCGATCGCAATGAACGAACCGATCCTCAGTTTTCCGGCTTGACCCAGTTCGAATTGTTTTGCCTGATAAGGAGTCAGAAGTCGCAACTGCACCAGTGAATCGATCCAGACGGAATCGAAGGTTGGCAGGTCAAAGGCGAGTTTGCGTACTTTGCCTCGGGCACGGCGCAGATCATGAGGTTGGCACAACTGCAGTTCAGTCAGTTGGCGAACGAGTTCATCGGAGGGGGGTTCATGCACGATGCAGGCATCCCTTACTGCAAGATTTCACGCGAACCGGAACCCGTCAAGTATCAACGGGCGAAATGTGAACTGGCTGATCTGACTCTGGATTTGTCTCAGAAACCACAGATTGGAGCAAGACACAGTGAATCAGTCAACCATCCAAATTACCATTTCTGTCGCCACGCATTTTTATCTCTGGCACCGCACCACTGAAAAAACAAGATAACCGAGGCACGCCACTACCGTTTTGGGCGTCTTTGAATCTATCGGGAGGACTGGACGCACGGAATCAAATTGGAGGCAGGTTTCCACGACTCCGCCATCCGCGCTTCTCAATCGTTCGCACATTCGAGATTGATGCAAGCGAGCCAAGGTACGCGCCAAGATGCTTCAATTCAGTATCGGTGGCATCACCGTAGAACGGAACGACGTAAATGGCATTTCCATAGTTCCGTTCTACTTTCTGTGGCGTATCGGCAACGATCAGGACTCGGTCGAGCGAAAAACCGAGTCGCCTGACCTTTTTCGATTATCGGTACAATTTCATCGTCGTTTCGACTAATTCTCCGGCAAGGCGAGAAACCCTTTCGGCAAGTTGAGCATCTTTAAGAGAGCCAGTCGCATCGAAGGCTTCCATCGCTTTCGGCACCGCGATTTGATTCGGGATCACTATGACTCCGATATTTCCGAGAATCGAGCGAACGTGTACCAATCCACGAAGTCCACCAAGGGCACCCGGCGACGCACTGAGCAGGGCGGCGACCTTTCCCGTGAAAGCGGCTAAAGGTGGCTCACCTTTTCGAGGCCGGGAAACCCAATCGATGGTATTTTTCAATACTCCCGTGATGGAACTATTATATTCGGGACACGCCAACAACATTCCCTGATGTTCTTTCATCAACTCGTAAAGCCTGGTGGCAGTCGGCGGCGGACCATCAGATTCTTCGAGGTCGCCATCGTAAAGTGGCAACGGGAAGTCGCGAAGATCAACGAGCGTAATTTCACCTCCCGCCCGCTTGACATCCTCAGCCGCAATACGAACAAGCATTTTGTTACAGGATGCCGCTCGTGTACTTCCGGCAAAAGCAATTATTTTCGCCATGTTGTGTATTCCTTGTTATTTGTGCGGGGCCAGGTGTCCCATCTTTCCAGACTGGTATTCACTCATCGCTTGCCGGATTTCTTCTCGAGTGTTCATGACGAATGGACCCTGACCAACAACTGGTTCTTTGATCGGTTCACCCGTCAGTACGAGAATCCGCGAGATCGATTCAGACTCAATGTTGATGATATTTCCCTCACGCTCGAAGTGAATCAGTTCAACGGCTTTTGCAGCTTCGCTATTGATTCTGACACCGCCTCTATGAACAATGACAACGCAGGTATGACCATCCGGCACTTCAATTTCAGCCTTGCCCTGTGCTGCCAACTGCAAGTCCCAGACGTTGACCGGAGTAAACGTGCTGGCCGGGCCGGTGTGCCCCATGAACTCACCAGAAATCACTCGGACGGTACCCGCGTTATTGGGCAATTCCATTCGCGGAAACTGATCGTCTCGCAAGTCTTGATATTTCGGCGGCGAAGTCTTGTCCTTCGCGCGAAGGTTAACCCAAAGCTGCACCATTTCCAGCACCCCGCCTGCTTTTGCAAAGCGGCGACTGTGGAATTCCTCGTGAACGATTCCTGACGCGGCGGTCATCCATTGAACGTCGCCGGGACCAATCGTTCCGTGACCCCCGCTGGAATCACGGTGTTCCAACTCTCCTTGATAAAGGATGGTTACCGTTTCAAAACCCTTGTGCGGATGCTCGCCGACACCTCGCCTGGCCTGGTCGGGGCCAAATTCATGCGGCCCGGCATAGTCGAGCAACAGGAAAGGATCGAACTCGTTTCCGCCACCGTACGAAAAAAGACTTCGCACGGGAAAACCATCCCCAACCCAATGCTGAGGAACGTCGCGTATGATTCGTTTGATTTTTTTCATCTTAATTCTCCTGCACTGACTCGCAAACTCAGTGAATTCGTGTTCCACTTCGATTCGATCATCTTATCAACCGAGATCGAACAACAGGATTTCCGCATCCGCAGCCGCGGAGATTACAAGACGGTCTTCCTCGCTTACTGCCGCACCGTCGCTTTCGCCGATCGTTTCGCCATTGAGCGTCATCACTCCGCGATGCCCTTGAAGCCAGGCGTATCGACCGGCATCAGGGGCAAGATCAACAGACTTGCCAATGTCTCACTTCGACAAGAATATTATCGACTGCCAAAATCAACCCCACATTCATGCTTCCGATTGCTCGACAAG
>JANXOO010000263.1 GCA_025353525.1 Schlesneria sp.
GTAAAAATTCCCTTTTTCATCTCGCCGGCATATTCAGTCCCCAGAATAACGACTTCGCCATTTTCAAAACTGACATCAACGCTCGTTGTCGAAGTCATTCCGGTAGTGTACCGATTCGCTGGAAAACGCCCTGCATTGTAAATGACAAAATCGGGAGTTCCGAAATTCGCCAATTGCTCGTCGGTCGGGCGGATCAGCATCTGATGCATGAAGAGCGCGTGATAGGGTCGCGAACAGATGACCCGGACTTTGATCTGATGGCGGGGGTCCCAACCGGCGAAGGCATCGACGACATACAAACGATCCCGGGTGTTAAGGTAATCTTTGGCTCGTTCGCGGTTGATCGAAAATGTCGCTTCATCAAGTGGAAAGTTGACGGGACCCCACCAGATGTCGTTTTCGGAAGCGACATTCCGAACCAGCCGTTTGTCCTGCGGAGAACGTCCCGTTTTGTCGCCGGAGTACGCGATGAGTGCACCGGTGTTTGAGATCGTCGTACCCGGCTCGTAGCGAATTGCTTCTTCATACAATTGAGAAGGGTCGACGTTCCTGAGGATTTTTGGTACGTTCAGTCCGTGAACGGACAAATCGAAATTCGCCATCAATGTTTTCCCCTTGCAGCTTGCCGTCGGATTCCGTTCGAGCGCATGAGGAGAAATAGTAGCAGAAAGCTCGAAAAGCGGGACTCAGACAATTCCGCGCAAATAGCCACTGTAGCAATGGGGACATTGCCAGGGACGGAGCAGCAGACAAAGCCATAAGTGATCATACCACTGCCGATGCCGGGGTAACAGAATCACTCGAATGCAATGGGGACAGCGATATAGCCCCGTCAGGCCATCCCATCGCCGTGCGGTCAATGAAATACTCTGGCGAAATCGGGAAAACATTCCGTCTGTTCGCGGCATCGATTGCCCCATACGGCAAATCATTGCCAGTTTTTTCAACGGGTCGGCCTCAGAGAATTCGCGGTGAGCTACGTCGAATTGGGTTTGAAATACACTCTGGATTCCGAATTTCCCGGCAGGCGTTTTTAACCGTTGCTTGTGAAAATGGGATGAATCGACCGCGACGACCGGTGCCGCCGAGACCGACGTGCGCCGCGACGGCGGGCGAGTGGCCTGTTGGCACTTATCAAGAAACCCGGTAATCGACAATCCGAACGCCGACGTCCGATCGCAAGGCGTCAGAACTCCTAACGAAAATTTGTCTGCGAACCCGTCTTCACTCGAACTCGCCGAACTGACAACCGCCACGCATTGGTTTTCAAATTCGAACCAGAAAAGACTCTGATATTTCGCCGAATTTGCGTGTTTCAAAATCTGCAATGCATTGGAATCGTAAAGCGGTCGAACAATCTCGCTGTTCGCCACACCCGGTTCAAACACGACAATCGCCTGCTTGACCTTTCCGAAAAATGTTGACAAACCACGCCACGTTTCGCCGTGCGATGCCGCGAAATCGATTCGTTGCACGCAGAAACTCCAGGACGCTGACATCGATGCCAGATCAAGTAGCGACTGCCGAATTGTTTCGGCCGAATCGAGGAACTGCGACTCGTGAATCGGATCCAATTCAGATCTGCTCCAGTCGTGCTGTCGAATCACCAAATTTGTCCGTTTCAACGCCAAAACGATTGAGCATTGTTACAAACATATTTGACATCGGCTGTTTCGGTGCATCCAGATACCGGTTGGCCGTTAATGTCCCGCCGCCTCGTCCGGCCAGAATCACCGGAAGATTGTCGTGCGAGTGCCGGTTGCCGTCGGCGATCGCACCGCCGTAAACGATCATTGAGTTATGGAGTAACGAGTTTCCATCGATATCTTCGATTTTTGACATTTTTTCTAGAAATCCAGCAAAGCATGTCAGGTAATATTTGTCGATCTCGACGATCTTTTTCACAAGTTGCGGGCTGCGTTGATTGTGGGTCAGATAGTGATGTCCTTCAGGGATACCAAGCTGCGGATACGTTTTGTTGCTTCCGTCGTACGCCAGCAAAAGGGTTGCAATCCTCGTCGAATCTGTCCGAAACGCCAGAATCAGCATGTCGTACATCATCTGCATGTATTCGGCGAAATCATGCGGAATCCCTGCCGGCGTCTCGGCGTCCGGTTCCGGTCGATCCTTGAACTGTTCGGTTGCTTTGAGTCGCAGTTCCATGTCACGCACGACCGTCAGGTACTCGTCGAACTTTCGCAAGTCTTGCGAGCCGAGCTTTCGACGTGTATCGCCTGTTTCTTCCATCACGAAATCGAGAATGCTCTTTTCCGTTTCTTGCCGACTCGCAAAATTCGCCCGACGTTCGCTGCGACCACCCGATCCGAACAAACGTTCGAAAACCAGCCTGGGGTTTGGTTCAGGACTGACAGGAGTCGTCGCGGAACTCCAGGCGAGGTTATACTGGTAGGCACAGGCGTATCCTGAATCACAGCTGCCCGAATTTCTGACGATATCGGACGATAGCTCCAGCGACGGAAATCGCGTCAGGTGGCC
>JANXOO010000275.1 GCA_025353525.1 Schlesneria sp.
CAGTTGAGGAACGACCTCAACGGTAAATCGGCCGAGCATCTCTGCCACAGTCTTGATGAATTCGCCGCCTCGTCCGTCCACGGAACTTCCTCCCATCGAACCGCCTCCTTGCGAAACTCAGTACCAAAACCACTCGATCCAAGAGTGGAGATCAGACGAGAAGAATAGCAGGCCGTCGCAATGGATTCATCGACAGCAAGCACCGTAAAATAAATGCGGCAAAACGGGATTGCACCCACTGACGTTGGATCTGCCTTCCGTCGCTCAATTTGTCCCTGCAGTTCCGCCGTTCGAAATGAGCGGCATCAAATTCGCGAGTTGCCGGTTCTTTTTCAGTTGCCATCCGCCAACACGACCAAGAACCCCGGCCCTGAAGGAACCGGGCTCGCCTGATTTTCCCCACCCAGTCACCCGTCAACGCTTACCTGTCACGAATTCGCGTCGCAATTCCCTTTGTACGTTGCCGTTTGCAGTTGTTTGACGGGCAATTCTGACATCAGGCATCGATTTGTCGATGGTCCGACAGCTCCATTGCGTCTCACCCTTGTCATTTCGCTCGATTCCGTCTTCAATCGTCTTCCTTCGTGCGATTTTACCTGTGCCCGTCAAATACATGCGCGGCAAATCCGGCGTTTTTTCCGCAGTGGGAAAAACTGCCCGCAAGACCAATGACGGAAGACAGCCTCAAAGCTGAACTCCAACATTCGGACCCGCAGGAACCTGGCTCGCCGGATTTTAGGCTGGCGGATTAAAAATCGCGGCCCTTTAAAGGAGAGTTGCCCATAGCGTTGCAGGAGGTCGAGTTGTTCGTTAGAATTCTTGGTCCTCGCGTTAGCCATCGATGTGGGCAAGGTTCCCACTGGCAATCGGCTTCGGGTCAGGAATTATATAGCAAGGTGCGTGTTGAAATGCCGAAGGAAGCAAAACTCGTCGTCAAGTTGCGTGCGGAACTGGGTTCTGCCGCGTGTCGGCGATTGAGATGGAATGGTCAGGTTCCGGGAAATATCTACGGACACAACGCGCCGCCGATTTCGGTCGTGATTGGTTCTGACGTGCTGACCCCCATTTTGACATCGGGTGCCAAGGTCGTCGATGTCGAACTGGATGGCAAGGTCGACAAAGCCGTCGTTCGTGAAATTCAATGGGACACGTTCGGTCGAAAGATTCAACATTTCGATCTGCTGCGAGTCGATCCTAACGAACGTGTGAGTATCGTCGTTCCGCTGGAACTGAAGGGGACTGCTCCCGGCGTTCTGATGGGAGGTGTTCTCGAACACGTCATGCACTCAGTCACTATCGACTGCCTCGCCTATCAGATCCCCGACACGATTCAGGTTCGTATCGGGTCGTTAGAACTGGGGAAAGCGATTCACGTTTCGGACCTGGTCCTGCCAGAAGGCTCGCACGCTCACGCGGCCGCCGACGCGATTGTCGTCCATGTGATTCAGCCAAAGACAGTCGAAGATATCGTTGTCGCCGGTCCGATCGAGCCCGAAATGATCGGAAAGAAGCCTGCTGCGGACGCGGCAGACTCGAAAGACGACAAGAAGGATCCGAAAAAGAAATAACCGGTGTGTCGCATATCCGATGGATGTCGCACCCGGCACCTGCAATATCACATCGAATGTTGACTGAAACGGCGTTGCAAAGGACATTTTTTCGGGCAGTCTTCGTTTCGGACAACTTTGGACGTCGCTATGAAACTGGTCGTCGGGCTGGGTAATCCGGGGTCGACGTACGATGGAACCCGCCACAATGTCGGGTTTGAAGTATTGGGTGAGTTGGCATTACGATGGCATGCTCCTCGCCCGAAACTTCGGTTTGAAGCAAATTTGGTGGAAGCGAACTGGCAAGGCGAAAAGGTGTTGCTCGCGGCACCGCAAACTTATATGAATTTGAGTGGACGCAGCGTTCAGCAGATTGTCAGGTTCTATCAGATTCCGCTTGAAGATGTTTTGGTGACGTGCGATGACATGAACCTGAAGCTGGGGCAATTGAGATTGCGAGCGACAGGGTCGGCAGGTGGTCAAAAGGGATTGTCGAGTATTTTACAGGTTTGCGGCACCGAATCGGTTGCCAGACTGAGGATTGGAGTCGGTCGTCCGCCGGAGAAAATGGCAGCAACCGATTACGTATTAGCGAGGTTTCGGAAGGATGAGTTGCCTGAACTGGATGCGTCAGTAGTTCGGGCAGCAACGGGGATCGAGATCTGGATTCGGGACGGAATTTCGGCCGCAATGAACGCGGCGAATCTTTCTGTCCCCGATCGCAAGGATGATTCCCGAGAAACGCTTTGATTCAGCATTGTAGATCAGGACACCAGTGGGGTGTCATTCCGTATACGAGCGATTCGGACGGAACGGAATTGAAGAATTTGGGGAGAGTATTTTGGCCGAGTACATGTACGAGGGAATGTTTCTGGTCGACAGCAACCGATACGCTGCCGATCCTGAAGGAACGCAGCAAGCGGTTCTGGGCATGCTGACTCGCGTTGGCGCGAAGGTTGTTGCATCGCGACCCTGGCAGGAGGGAAAGCTTTGCTATCCGATCGAAGGACAGCGCAAGGGGCTTTATTACCTTGCCTGTTTCACGATGGACGGCGGAAGCATGGTCGAGCTGAATCGGCTCAGTAAACTGAATGATGTTGTCATGCGACAACTCGTCCTGCGTCATCCGAAGGTCATCTTCGACGCGATGGTCGACGCACTGACGTCACACGACGGTGCGATCCATAGCCCGGAACAAAAAGCAGATCGTGAAGGACGGGGGGGCGACCGAGCCCCGATAGAAGAGGGGATCGAAGAACCGCGATAAACGTGATCGTTTTGCATTACGGTTCGTTTTGCAGTCGGAACCAGTCGCATTGCGGTTGTTGATTTTGTAGCGTTTCCAGAGACAACGGGTGAGGGGAGTCTGCGATGGCGAGCTTCAACAAGGTGATTTTGGTCGGTAATCTGACGCGTGATCCGCAGGTGAAGTACACCACAGGCGGAACCGCCGTCACCGAGATCGGCCTGGCAGTCAACCGCCGCTGGATGGACAAACAGTCTAACCAGTGGAAGGACGAGACGACGTTTGTCGATGTCACGTTGTGGGGGCGGACTGCCGAAATCGCTGGCGAATACCTCGCGAAAGGGCGGCCTGTCCTGATCGAAGGTCGGCTGCAACTCGACTCCTGGGACGATAAGGAATCAGGCCAGAAGCGAAGCAAGCTGCGGGTCGTCGGTGAAAACATGACGATGCTGGGAAGCAAGAACGAAGGTGGTGCTGGTGGAGGCGGAGGCGGTGGTGGGCCGTCATCTGGCGGACGAGCACCATCGGCCGCAGCGCCAAAGAGCACTCCACACGAGAACGATTTCGGATCAAATGATGGCGGCGGTTTTTCACCGGGATTTGACGATCACGGTGGCGGATCACCAGCGGACGATGTCCCGTTTTGATTTGAAAGCGGTTTGATAACAAGCATGTCATCCGGTCAAAACGGATTTGACCCGGATTTAACCAGACTGTAATTGCGACGGAAGAAAGATCATGGCACGTAGTACTCATACCGCTTCAGGGCGTCCCCGAATCTCGCGACAGGTCGAGTTGCTGCTCGCCGCCGATGTCGAACATTTGGGAAACACGGGTGATATTGTTCGCGTCAAGCCGGGGTATGCCCGGAATTACCTGATGCCCAACGGCCTTGCGACCGTCGCCACGGAAATCAACAAGCGGATGGTCAAGCGACACCAGGAAAACCTGGTCACTTTGATGAAGCAGAAGATGGCCGACTTGCAGAAGCGGGCCGACGCAATCGGAAAGTACAGCGTCACACTGGAAGCGAACGCGAACGAAGAAGGTCACTTGTACGGTTCGATCATGGGGCCGGATATCAGCAAGGCGCTGTTGACTGCCGGGTACCAGGTCGACTCCGATCACGTGAAGCTCGATGGCCCGATCAAGGAATTGGGGATGTACACAGTGAAGATCCAGCTTCACACCGATGTGAAGACTGAAATCAAGGTCTGGGTCGTTCCCGCTGCGAAAAAATAAGCTGCGGCTGCCCAGCTCGATGAAGATACGAAAACGACGCACCCTGCTCGGGTGCGTCGTTTTCGTTACCAGTCCCTCGTCAGGCGACCTGCAGTGGAAATTTCCTGGCACGAGGAATTGAAATCATGGCCGATCCAAACCTGTCCAGTCGACTCCCACCTCAAAATCTGTCGGCAGAACGAAGCGTCCTCGGGTGCCTGTTGCTCGAGAATACTGCGATGGACGAGGTCGCCGATGTGTTGCGGGCGGACCATTTCTACAGCGATATTCATCAGTTGATTTACGCGACGATCGGCAAAATGCGAGAAGCGGGCAAACCCGTCGATACGCTGACGCTCGCCGACGAACTCGAAGAACGCAATCAACTGGCCGAAATTGGAGGCGGACCGTACCTGCTCGAGATTCTTGAAACGGTCCCCTACGCCGCACACGTCAAGTACTATGCCGAGATCATTCGCGGCAAATGGATTCAGCGCAGTCTGACGAACATCTGCACCGAGGTACTGCGCGATTGCTATGAAGGGAGCGACGAAACTGACGAAGTTTTGAAGCGAGCTGAACAAGGGATTTTCGGGATTTTCGAGCAACAGGAGACGGCGTCGAAGATCAGCATGGACGATATCATGCACGAGACGCTCGACCGGATCAACGCTCGACTCGGCAAAGAAGGCAATATCAGCGGGCTGTCGACGGGCTTCAAGGATCTCGATATGCAGACGAACGGCTTTCAGCCGTCGGAACTCGTCATCATCGCCGCCCGCCCCTCAATGGGGAAGACCGCATTCGTGTGTAACATTGCCGAGTGGGTGGCGGGTGCCGGCGAGACCGCAACCGTGATTTTCAGCCTTGAACAGTCGAAACTGGAACTCGCCGAACGATTCCTGTGTATTCGCGCAAAACTCGACGGACACCGGTTGCGCAAAGGGTTGCTCGAACCTGACGAGCGGCATGCGCTGCTCGAAGCATCGTCCGAACTCAGCCGATTGCCGCTGTTCATAGATGACAGCCCTGGCCGAACGGTCGCTCAGATCAGTGCGATTTGTCGGCGGCTCAAACGCCGAAATAACCTTGGGCTGGTCATCATCGACTATTTGCAGCTCATCGAACCGGAAGACAAACGCGCGAATCGCGAACAGCAGATTGCGCAAATTACGCGGCGTTTGAAGGGGATTGCCAAAGAGAATGGCGTTCCGCTGATTGCACTCTCGCAGCTCAATCGCGGAGTCGAACTGCGCGAAGACAAACGCCCGCGACTGGCCGACCTTCGCGAGAGCGGTGCGATCGAGCAGGATGCTGACATCGTCATGTTCCTGCACCGCCCTGAAGCCTATAATCCCGAAGATCGCCCCGGTCTGGCCGAAGTGATCGTCGCCAAACATCGCTCAGGCCCTACGGGGATCGTCAGCTTGCAGTGGCGACGAGAATCGATGCGATTCGACAACTACGAAGGGGGAGCCGACCACTCAGCCGCTGAAAACTTCTAGCGAGCGGTTCGCCCCCTGCTTTCAGCTGGTAAATCCTGCGGCTGAGAGTGCTGCGAGATAATCCTCGTGATGATTCAGGTTCGTCAACGAGATGAGTCGGGGATCGATGTCTCGCAATTCATCGACGGCGACTTCTCGCGTTCGTACTTCGTCGAACAAAAAGCGGGGTCGAAGCCGGTCTGCGTTTAGCAGAATTTGAATTTGGGCGAGTACTGTTACCCGGTAGACTGCTGCCAGCGGATGGTGAAACTCGCCGTCGCGAGGGACCGCGATATCATGTTCGCCGAGCAACTCAAACATGCGCTCGACGAATTCCGGTACGAGTAGTGGCACGTCGCAACTGGTGGCAAATATGGCATCGGCGCATTCTTGCAATTGGCGAAGCCCGGTTGCCAGACCTTCCAGCGGGCCACGGTGCTCGCGATCGTCGAACGCGATCGTGAGATCCGGCGGAAGTGGCGGCAAGCGTTGACCAGGTGCTGCAACCACGACGATACGGGACCGGTCGATGGTTGTTTCTACCAGTCTGACGATTCGTTGCAGCATCATTTCGGGGCCAAACGGCAACGTCGCCTTGTCTCGCCCCATGCGACTCGATTTTCCGCCGCAAAGAATGATCGCTCCACGTCGCATGTTTTCGGCTCGGGATTCCGTAGAAAAGGCGCAGAGATTGATCGAATTCGGTCAGGGTGATAGTGTGACGTGCGCAGGGACTTTCGTCCAACCGTCCGTCTGACTTTACGCAGGAATCCGAACGCATGGCTTTGAAACTCGTCTATCGTGAAGAAACGCCGGTTCCCGTTGAGATCGAGGGGTTAACTCCCGACTGGGCGTGCGACAAATCTCTTGCCGACATCGAGCGGTTCGAGATCTTTCACGGTAACTGCAAAATTCCGCTCGCCGAAATGTTCACCGTTTCCGGCGATGCGGCAGACAAGCGATTCGATTTTGAAGGGAATCTTGCGGGAGTGCACTGGATCGGGGCTCATATGACTTCGGGCACGATTCACATACATGGTCACGCAGGCCGACATATTGGCAGTGAAATGGCTGGCGGTGAGATCGTCGTCGACGGTAACGCTAACGGTTGGACAGGAGCCGAAATGCGTCGCGGCTTTATTCATGTTCGCGGGAATGCCGGCCACCTGGTGGGCGCCGCCTATCGCGGCTCGGTTAAGGGGATGACTGGCGGTACGATCCTCGTCGACGGCAACGCAGGGAACGAGATCGGATTGACGATGCGTCGCGGGATGATCGCGATCGGCGGCACGGCAGGCGATATGCTCGGATTCAACATGATTGCCGGGGCTGTCCTCGTCTTTGGCGAATGCGGTATCCGACCGGGAGCCGGGATGCGCCGGGGAACTCTGGGCCTGTTCGGTCCCAATCCGCCTCAACTGCTGCCGAGTTTTCGATACGGTGCGACATGTCAGCCACAAATCGTTCGACTGATGCTTCGAGAATTGCAAAAGAAGGGATTCGGCATCGACGAATCGTTGTTCACGTCGGAATTCGACATGTACCACGGTGACCTCGTCTCTGTCGGTCGCGGCGAGATTCTGTTCCGGCACGCTGCCTCCGAGCCGATCGCAAGCAACTCGCCAGCGCATGCCATTTGACTATTGGTGTCGACCAGGCGAAGAGCCGGTGGTTAAAGCGAAGCGCCGACCACCGGAACGCCAACCCCCAAACTTCACGCATCCAGAATGGACGCCAGAAGCCATGAATCGCAACGGATCGAATACCGTGATTCCGAACGAAAATCATCTGTGGATCGCGATCTCGTCTCGTGGGACGGCATCCGACCGTTTGGTTCTGGCACCTCTTCGAAGTGCGAAGAGATGAGGGGAGATTGGTGATCGGGGGTGGACGCTTCGCTCTGACCCCCGGCTACTCTCTGTGGCGCTTTCAGCGTCGTACTGTGCGATCTGACCATCGCGAGTAACATCCATTCTTTTGTCTTGTCATCCCTCAGAAATCCCATCCCGGACCCAATTGGTCTCTTTTGCTTTCACCCACAGATTTTGGTGAAGAGCCTTTTTCTATAATTATGTGACTTGACTTGCCGTCGCCAAACTGTATTATTGCATCGATACAATAGCTTAACACCCGCTTCATGGTCTTTCCGGCGGTACGCGATAATGCAAATTCACATTTCGACCGGCGATGGCTTGCCGATCTACCTGCAGGTCATCAATCAGATCAAGTATCTGATCGCTTCGGGTCGGCTTTCGACGGGGGCCGAACTTCCGCCGATTCGAGTCCTGGCGGCTCAGCTTCTGATTAACCCCAACACCGTGGCACGCGCCTACCGCGAACTCGAAATTGCCGGCATTGTCGAGAAGCGACGAACGGCGGGAACTTATGTTTCGGAACAGGGGTCGCCCCTGGCACGTCGCGAGCGAGTCAAAATCCTTTCTGAACGGATCGACGCACTCCTCGCTGAGGCGAGTCACATGGGGGTCGCCGTCGACGATATTCTGAAACTCGTCCAGGTGCGGTATGCATCGATCCAGTCAACCCGTAACGACACGTCAACCAACCCGTAACGACACGTCAACTCGCAATGAGGAATGATCTTATGTTTGATGCATACCCGTCTGCGGCACCACCCATCGTTGACATACGCCGCGTCTCACGCACGTTTGGCGACAAGCCGGCTCTCGATGATGTGTCGCTGGTCGTCCCGCAGGGCGGCGTATTCGGATTGATTGGTGGAAATGGTGCGGGAAAAACGACACTCATCAAACACGTTCTGGGGATGCTGAAGGCTCAGCAGGGGTCGGTACGCATCTTCGGACTCGATCCGGTGCAGAATCCGGTAGGTACGCTGGGGCGCATCGGATATTTGTCTGAAGAACGCGATCTGCCCGACTGGATGCGCGTGGGAGAACTGATGAGGTACACGCAGGCATTCTTTCCGAATTGGGACGAAGTGTATGCCGAAGAATTGCGTGATGCGTTCGATCTGAACCGGAAGTCTTACATCAAAACACTTTCACGAGGCCAGCGGGCTCGTGCGGGTTTGCTGGTCGCATTGGCACATCGTCCGGAACTGCTGGTTCTGGATGAGCCATCTTCGGGACTCGACCCGGTCGTCCGTCGCGACATTCTGGGTGCGATCATCCGTACGATCGCCGACGAAGGCCGAACCGTGCTGTTCTCGTCCCATTTGCTGGACGAAGTCGAACGCGTGGCCGATCGTGTCGCCATCATTCACCAGGGCCGAATCCTGCTGACATCATCAATGGAGGATATCAAGGATCAGCATCGCCGCGTGACATTGAGGTTCCAGCAACCGCACGAGCAACCACCGGCGCTCGTCGGATCGCTCACGTCGACCGGTGCAGGTCACGAATGGACGTATGTCTGCAGTGGCGAACACGTTCAACTGCGCAGTGCGGCTGAAGCAATGGGGGCAACCGTCATTGACGACGCGGCACTGTCGCTCGACGAAATCTTCGTGTCGCGAATTCCCGCAAAGGAGGCACGATAATGCGATCGGCAACAACAGCCATGGCGTGGGAAATGTGGCAACGCGGTCGATGGAAAATGGCCGCGAGTTTCGTCGGACCGATCTGCCTGACGATGCTCGTATTCGGGGCATTGCGATACCAGGGCATGGAAGATTTGCGGGACATCAATTTGCGCGGCGTACATCTGTGTTTCATGCAGTTAAACCTGTTCATGTTTGCTACCTTTGTTCTCGATATTCAGGGGCCGCTGAATCGAATGTACTTGCTGCCAATTCCAACGTCGAATCTGGTCGCGTTTCGAATGTTGACGGCGATGCTGGTCGTCGGGTCAGAAGCAGCCGCAAGTGCTGCGATCCTGAATGCGATTCTGAATCTCGGTTGGCCATTGTGGGGACCAGCACTGTTTGCAGCCACGACATTGGCAGCGATTCAGGCTGCAATCTGGTACACCGAGAAAACGCTGTGGGTCATTCCTGCGATTGCTGGCGTCTCTGGTGGGCTCGGCATCTGGTTTATCGAACGCCTGCCTCCACAGTTCAAGCCCGCATTTTACACATGGCGCGAAGTGACAAGCCTTGATGTTTTCGGGTTGATCGCCGTCGCGATTGCGGCGTATTTCGTTGGCGTGGCGGGAGTTTCCCGAAATCGATGCGGCGAGCATCTGCAGCCACTGGGAATCAAGGCGTGGCTGGACCGTTTCTTTGATGTTGCTCCCGTCGACGGTCCGGCATTTCGTTCGCGTACCGAAGCACAGTACTGGAGCGAGTGGCGCAAAAAGGGATGGGCGATGCCCGGCATTGTGATCCTCGGTCTTGTCATGGGGGCGGGATTCTGGTTGTTCTTCAGCCGTAACCCGAAAGATCTCGTGAGCGGGCTTATTGGCGGCGGAGCTGTCCTTTCGGTGATCGGATTTGTCGGCGCCATCATCATGGGCAATACTGGCCGCACCGATTCCGAATTTGAAATGGGATCGTTCCTGGCGTCCCGTCCGATTGCAAATACCGAATTGACGAAAATCACATTGCGAGTGATTGCGAAAAGCGTTCTGTTGGCTTGGGCAATCTGGCTTGTCGCGTTCTCATGCGTTTGCGGAGTGGTCTGGTTGACGGGCAGAAATCCGTTACAGGATATTCCGCCAGGCGTCCGCTGGTGGTATCTGCCTGCAACGTTGCTGGGATGCTGGACTGTCACGGCGGTTCTGACTTCGATCTGCCTGATGGGACGAATCGGTCTGTTTTCGAAAGTGATTTTGTTTCTGTGTGCGTTGTTCTTCACATTCAACTGCTTTTCCGGTTTCGTTCTGACGCGGGACGCGCAGAAAATATTCACTCAAGGGCTACTGATCATCGTCGGAATTGCCTTCATTTTCATTTCGTGCATATTCTTTTTCGCAGGTCGAAAGCGGCAGATGATCGACTCCAAGGATCTGGTAGTGTGCGGGTGCTTTTGGCTGGCTGCAAGTACCATTGTCGGAATCGACGGGATACAACAACCGCCGGAAATGATTCCAAATTATATATTTTCGATCGGATTGCTGGCTTTGGCCGTCGTCCCCCCGGCAGCGGCGCCATTGGCCCTGGCCTGGAATCGGCATCGATAAAATCCCGTTTTTGATCCGATTCCTATTGAATTGCGTATTGCCGTTTATACTGATCGCAGCCCGGGATCGCGACATTGGTCCATGGCCGGTTTTCATGGACTTCGCCGGTGTTTTTCCAATGCCATGCGTTCCTGCGGAAATTGGCTGTGGAGTGCCGTTTCAATTCATGCCGCGCAAAGTTTATGCTTTTCAGCAGAGGCCGGTCCATTTCGGGATCACTCCGAAAGCGGTCGTCTTGCTGGTCTCCTCGGTGTCCGTATGAAAGGTCTCGAATGTTCCTCAAATTCTGCATTTCCGCGATGTTACTGGCCATGGGATCGAGTGTGGCGTCGGCTCAGGTATTACTCGAACGCAAGTTTCCGGAAGGGACGAAGGCGACCAACCAGAAAGAACAGAAGGTGACGCAAACTTTGACGCTGAACGGGATGAATATTGATACAAAAGCGACAGTTTTTGTCGTCTCGACGACATCGTTTGGAAATCGAAATGGAGACGGAACGCTGAAAGTCGAAGAGAAAGTCGACACGTTGCAGTCAGAAATAACTTTGCCCGGAACCACACTGCAGTTCGATTCAGGCAATCCCGACAAAAAGGCCGATGTTCCGCAACTGGAGCCGTTTCTGGACCTGTTTCGAGCTATCTCCCGGTTGCCGATTACTGTGGAAGTCGACGCAAAGAACAAAATCACGGCAGTCAAACTTCCTGACGGCGAATTTGAAAAACTTCCTCAGTCGGCCAGTGAACGCCTGAATCCGGAAACGCTGAAAAAGGCGATGGTGCAGATGAATGCGTTTTTGCCTGACGAGCCGGTCAAGCAAGGTGACACTTGGGAACGACCAATTGAAATGAATCTGGGTTCCGGCCAGACATTGAGTTTCCGCACGAAGTTTGAATATACCGGAACCGTTGAACAAGACGGCGAGACGCTCGACAAAATCTCGGGTAAATCCTTCGATGTCAATTTCGCGATCAATGGAAATCCGGCGCTTTCGGTGACCAAAAGCGATTTGAAGGTCGTCGAAACTGACAGTACATATCTGTTTGACCGAAAGCGTGGGGCGGTCGTGTCACTGGCTTCGAAGATTCAGATCGCCGGACCATTGACGCTCGTGATTAACGGTGCGGAACTGGTCGGAAAGGTCGACCTGACGATCGAAGACAAGACGACTCGTCGGAAGTAGTTTTCCGACGACATGGTGGTCTGCAGAATACCGACACATAAAACGGGGCGAACGCCATTGCGTTCGCCCTGGTCTGTTAATCGCTCCCGGATTGGCGGACTGTCATCGTTCGGCGCCGTATGCCATCGCACGGTGGCCGGGAATTTCGACTTCGAAAACACTTCCCGACTGGCCAGAACGGTCGTGGACGCCGACCTTTCCCTTAAGCTGCTTGACCAGTGTGTGTACGATAAACAGACCCAGTCCGGTCCCCTTCTGACGGCGGGTTAATTCACTTCCCGCGCGATAAAACATGCGAAAGATCCTTTTGCGCAGTTCGTGGGGAACGCCCTGTCCATTGTCGATAATCCGAACAATGACACGTCCACGTTCAGCGTTCCGCACGTGGACTTCAATTTTCGGGGGATCTCCCGCGTACTTGATCGCGTTGTCCAGCAGATTGCGGAAGACCGTTTCCAGCACAAGCTGCCGCGCAAACACGATTGATGGCTGAACGTCATAGGTGATCGTGTCGGCTTCGTCCTTTTTGTGGTGCGCGCATGCGGCGGCAGCGCATTTGCGCAACAGCGTGTCCAGCGAAATCACTTCGGGGTCTGACTGTTCTCCAATGGCATCGATCCTGCCGACCTCGAGCAATTGCGTGATGAGGTGGTCGAGTCGTTCGAGTTCTTCCTCCATGACTCGATAAAACTTCGTTCGCTGTTCGTCTGCCAACGTCCTCATTTCAAGCGTTTCGAGATACAATCGTAACGAGGCGATCGGAGATTTTAATTCGTGTGTCACACTGTCGATGAAATTGGCCTGCCTCTGATTAAGGCGAACTTCCTTGATCATCAGAAACAGGTAGAACGACAAGCCAACCAGAATTAACGCAAAAACCACCACGCCAATGATGAGCGCGTTCCATCCCCCGGCAGAATGAACCAGCAGGACGATCCAAAAGACCATCAGAGTCACGTTCAGCGCCATCAGGACGACGCTGAGTGTAATCGGAAGACCAATCGTCATCCGCGAACGAAGTGCATTGGGCACGTCTATGACCTTTCGGAGCGGCCGGATTCGGCCGCGTGATCAATCGAACACTGATTTCGCAGGACCAGTTTCGTCAGTTCCGGACGGCAATTGTACCGGATCGGCTCACGCCCGCTGAGTCCTCTGGAGACGTACAATAACGTTGGTGAAAGCCAAAAAGCGCCCGAGGCAAAGCGGCATCCGAATCGGCTGGGTGAATAAACGGGTCCAAGAACGGGCAGGCAAATCTGGCCACCGTGCGTATGTCCCGACAGCATCAACTCAAAACCGCATTCCCGGGCCCAGGAAATATTGTCCGGCGTATGACTGAGCAAGATCCGGAATCGTCCGTCAGGAACCCCGGTCATGTCGGGGTGTTTCCCCATCCATGGTGATTCGTCTCCGGCAAGGACGATCGGCGGTGCACCAGATGTGGGCGAAGCGAGTTCCATGCAGCGTCCTGACAAGTCAATCCAGCCGTGTCGCTCGAATTCGTTTCGAACGGCACGTGCATCCAGGTACCAGTCGTGATTTCCGAGGATAAAGTATTGCCCATACGGGGCTTTGAGTTGACCAAACGTCGTCTGAAACCACGTCAGAAGCGTCGGGTCGTCGAGCAGATCGCCGGTAAAAATGTACAAATCAGGTTTCAGGGCCGCGGCACATTCGCAGACCGCTTCGAAATAGGCACACGCCGCAGCGCCGCGAAAGTGAGTGTCGGCAAGTTGGACGATCGAGAGTCCGTCCCATTCCTTCGGCAGTTTTGGCAATACGAAGGATCTGGTGCTGACTTCGATCGTGAACTGTTCGTTGCCTGGTAACAGTGCGATTCGACGCATTGGACGCGGGCCAACCAGAATCGTCTTCCAGGCACCGTCATCCGTCCTGAAGTCGATCACAGTCGATTCGGCCGAAATCTGGCAGGCGGGAGGCCGATATCGGTGCCAGGCGATTGTGGAATTGCACAGCAACAGGAAACCGATCGCTCCGATTGCGGGCATCAAAACAGGGGCATCCATCGTGAATTGCCCCGACTCGTGTCCCCATGCCCGGTTCAGCATCACGATGAAATAGACGACGATCAAAGAGATCTGGACGATTTCCGTAGCACCGACCAGATACTTTGGCTGCGGGATGGCGAGCAGCCTGTTGACAATCATCGTTGACAGCTTTGCGAATCCCGCTGTCAGCATTACGACGACGACTCCGTTCGACCACGACATTTCCGTTAAAATCCTTCCGACTGTTCTGATATTCGGGCACTCGTCGCTTTCATCAGCGAAGCATTTTCCGAGAGCCGATTTCTGCGAATTGCGCCCGAACACTGTTTGGTTTCTGGCGTTCCAGCGGAATGTGACAAAATGCGATGATCCTGATTCTTGTCGCGCGTTGCAGAAACGAAAGTGTAGTCGAGAGCGTCGAAATTGTGCCAACCTTGGGAATAAAATCCGGAAATCGCCGAACAGAATACGCGACGGCGGCGATTCTGTTATAGTCGAGGGACGAAGGCATTGTTTGACCTCAAGGAGAGATGTGGATGGGTTTGTCATGTGCTGGCATGAAGCAGTTGTATGATCTGCGGTTAAAGCTTCGTGAAATCTCTGATCAACTGGAACGGGGACCGCGCCAAATCGCGGCTCGAAAGCAGATCATCAACAAGAAGAAGGAAGAACTGGAATCGCAGCGTGCCAGGCTGAAGCAGATGAAGGTCGCTGCCGACCAGAAGAACCTCCAACTGAAGTCGAGTGAAGCTCGAATTTACGATTTGAATGGCAAGCTGAACATCGCTGCCAACAATCGGGAGTACGAGGCGCTCGGTTCCCAGATCGCCGCCGACACCATGGCCAAAAGTGTGCTCGAAGATGAAATCCTTGAGGCTCTTGAACTGGTCGATGTTGCTCAAATCGATGTCAGGAAAGTCGAACTTGAAACGGTCGCCGTAGAAGCGGAACTTCAGAAACTCGTTGCGGAAGTTCAGGCGAAAGAAGCAGGGCTGAAAGAGCAGGCCGCAGCGCTCGAACAGCAGGTTGCAGCAGCGGAAACGATTCTGCCAGCGGAAATCGTACCTCAGTACCGGCGGCTTGTGCAGGCCTACGGAGCGAGCGC
Organism: Schlesneria sp.; assembly: GCA_025353525.1. GTDB lineage: Bacteria > Planctomycetota > Planctomycetia > Planctomycetales > Planctomycetaceae > Schlesneria. Next base: position 14,894 of record JANXOO010000275.1, read on the forward strand.
ACTCGCCCCGGTCAGCAACAAATCGTGCAGCGAATGCTACGTATCGCTAACGACGCAACTCTATCTTGAGTTGAAAGCGGGTGGCGTCAAATTCTGCACGTGTGGTCGACTGATGTTCGTTGGTGACGACGAGTGACCCGGGACTGCTGTGCGTCGTGACTTCAGGTTTTCATCAGCTCGCGGAGGCATGTCGTTGCGTAGACTCCGCTCGGCAACGCGAATTCCAGCACAAGTCCGCGATCACTGAGAACGCACGTCATTTTTTCCGGTCGGACCGTGAAGGGGCGTCTGGCTCCCTGCATCAACCTTGTGTACTGACTGAACGTTTCAATGCTCAGTCCCGATTCTTCGAGTAATCGTGACTCGCGGTCGGCTGGAACGCCGCATGGGCTGAGCATCTTCACGCCGAACATCGGGCCAGTCACCGATAATTCACCGCGATCAAGCCGTTCCTGATCTCGCACCGCATCGTCTGAGACGAATTTCCCGCCGGATTCGACCACCTCCAGCACGTCGCCTTCGAGCACAGTTCCCTGAAGATTGTCGTGAAGCCGAGTTGCCAGTGCCCGGTTAAACAAGTCAGACTGCACGGATGACAGCGCCAATCGTAGCAGAAATTTACGCTTCGAATACGGTATATTGCGAGGCTGCTTGCGACCCGCCAGCAAATCAAGCCCCAACTGAAGCGTTTCTCCATCGTGGCCGAATCGTTGCTCACCGTAATAGTTCGGAAATCCTGATCGATCGAGTATCCGAACGATCGCCGTCGCTCGTTCGAATGCACCTTGTACGACGTCTCTTACGACGATGGTAAACCGGTTTCCTCGCAAATGTCCCGTACGAAGCTTGTTGCCGTGCGGGACGGAACTGAGAACCTGCAACTGATCGGATTTCAAGCGGTCGATTCGTGGCAGGCACTCGACCGGAACCGACACAAATTGCCGACAGACAGCCCGGCGGTCTTTGATTCCGGCAGTCCCGATATCGTCGGGCGACGTTTCCAGCAACTGTGACAGTCGCCGGAGAAGCAGATCGTGCGGCAGATCGCGTTTTTCGATCCACAGGAAAAGATGTTGTCCTTCGCCCGAAGGCAGATAGGCGGGAAGTTCTTCGACGACAAAGTCGTCCGGGTCGATTTTCAGGTAACCGCCAATCCCCGGCAATTCCCGAGTCAGCCACGGATATGAATTTGTCGTTGATTCAGTCATCATTCACCTGCTGGAAAAAATCGCACATCCCAAGAGAACTGTCCGTGAGAGATTCTCGTTCATTGTTGTATTGACTCCCTCCACCGGGGCATTCTCGTCAGTGTCAACGGGCAAGCCCGCTTTCACTATTTTAATACCGTAAGATTTCCTTTTCACGAACGAAGAGTAGTGCAATATGCCGATTCGATACCAGCATACTGAAATTGTCCACGCAACGCCCGAACTCGCGTTTGCAACAATCAATGACTTGCCGCTCACCTCTCAATGGTTGCCGCCGTGTGTGAGCCTTGAAAAAGTGGGCGCAGGTCCAAACGCGGCTGGCGACAAATTGCAATATGTCTACAAGCAGGGAGGCAGGACGGCAGAAATGGCTGGCGAGATCGTCACTCTTGATCCTGGGCAACGACTGCATTGCCTGTATTACGACCGCGCTTTTGATGTATCAGTCGATCTGCGCGTCGAGGTTGCAAAGGAAGCGACCTTGACGACGCATATTATCGAGATAACTCCAAAAACATTTTTTGCCAGACTGATGTCGCCTCTGATTCGGATGGGGCTGGGAAAACAAACGCGGGACGCAGCCGCCAATCTCAAAAAGTTGCTCGAATCGAAAGATATTTGATTAATCACGAAAATCAATCGTGTCTGTTCGCAACAGAGATTGCGGACTTAAGCTGGACAGTGAAAGTGCTCCCTTGGCCAGCCTGACTCGATACTTTGATGTTTCCGCCGAAGAGGTGGCACAGGTGTTTGACGATCGACAGACCCAGTCCGGTTCCACCGACTTCACGTGACCGCGCGCGATCAACACGGAAAAATCGCTCGAAAATCCG
>JANXOO010000297.1 GCA_025353525.1 Schlesneria sp.
GCTGCTTGACGAAAAAAACCAGGTGGTTGCCCGGTTAGGAGACGATGTCGCTCGCGTCACATCGGACAATTTCACGATTCGTGGCGATAAATCAAAATGGCAGGATGGCAAATTCGTTCACCCTCACGACGCCTGTTTCGACCGGGACGGAAGTATTTTCGTTGCCGAATGGGTCGGGACCGGACGGATTTCAAAACTGAAACGATTGTCGTGACTCTGTTGATGCCAATGGCAAAGAAAACAGCATTCTGCGATGGCCGTTCGGCATGAACGACACCGCGCCCTGGGCCCGTGCATGGAAAGCGACGCCGGTCGAGGACCGGTTGTCGGGTTCAAACATTCGGTGCAAATGAATTATCAGGGGGCGAACACCATGAATTCGGAATACGTGATCAAAGACACGTCGCAAATTTTTTCGCCGGCGTTGCTGGTCTATCGTGATATCGTTGTGCGCAATTTGCGGAAGATGATCGCAATTGCGGGCGACGTTCGGCGGCTTCGGCCACACTGCAAGACTCACAAAATGCCGGCGGTCACAAAAATCGAACTGACGATGGGGATTGTGAAGCACAAGTGCGCGACGTTTGCGGAAGCCGAAATGCTTGCCGAGTGCGGCGTCAAGGATATTTTCCTCGCGTACAATCTCGTTGGGCCGAATATCGTTCGGGCAGTAACGTTTTTGAAACGATTTCCCGATGTACGGCTTGGGGTGACTGCCGATGACTCGATGATGATCGCAAAGCTGAGTGACGCGATGCGGGCCGCCGGAACAACGATTGTTGTTCTGCTTGATCTGGATCCCGGGCTTCACCGTACCGGAGTTTTACCGGGGGCTGCCGCGGCTGAGTTGTATCAGCAGATTGTCGAATCTAAAGGACTAACACCCGGCGGGTTTCATTTGTACGACGGCCACAATCACCAGACCGATCTTGCCGAACGAACGGTCGCGGTTCGTGCGGGATGGGACGCGGCGGCGGCACTTCGCGACGAATTTGTTTGTCGGGGATGGTCGGTCCCGGCGATCGTTTGCGGTGGAACGGGATCTTTTCCGGTCTTTGCGACATTGAACGATTCGGCGATCGAATTGGCTCCGGGAACGTGCGTTTTCCATGACGCAGGATACGGAACCGCATTTCCTGACATGGATTTTGAACCGGCCGTCGCGATGCTGACACGAGTGATCAGCTGTCCGACGAATGATCGGCTGACGTGTGATCTGGGAAACAAGTCGGTCGCTTCGGATCCACCGAAGGGTCAACGAGTCGCGTTTCCGGACCTCCCCGATGCCGTGCAGGTCTTGCACAACGAAGAGCACCTGGTGCTGCAAACTCCACTTGCCGGACAGTACAAACCGGGAGATGAACTGTATGCGATCCCCAGACACATTTGTCCGACATCGGCGCTTCACAAACAGGCCTATGTGATTGAATCGGGCAAGGTCGTTGACATGTGGGATGTCATCGCCCGCGATCGTTTTTTGACGATATAGCATCCTGGCCCGGATTCCACGCGTACGCGAATCGCAGGCGTCAGCGGGAATGACGCCTATCCGGGCGATTTGCGATGGGTCAACGCGCGCGCAAATCCCGCCAGCGACAGTATCGGCCCCAGTGCGCTAGGGGTCAGGAACAGCCACCAGACAAACGCCAGAATCAGCCATGACACAAGAACCTGCCGATCCAGCCATTCGCTCCATTCGATCCGAATGAGCCACCGGAGTATCGGAATCAGCAACAGTGCGAATAATACCGAGTATCCCGCCTGAACGAATCGGCGATCGACCTGTATGTACCGAACTGAATCATGTGCATCTTTACGACCGCAAACCACGGTCGGAGTTTCCGGCGTCGGATGTTCAATCAATAGTGTTTGCCAACCTGCAGGGGGCGAGTCCGAAACGCGTTCCAATCGGTTAATCGCTTCGATCATCTGGTCCCAGCGATCCAATTGCCGCTTCAAGGACACTGACGGATTCCGAACTTCCTTCGATAACTGTTGTTTCAGTTGTGTGTACAGCCGATCGATCCACCAGCGATTTGCTGCAGAGCCACGCGTCTCGGTACTTAATGAGGCGTGCCGATCGAGCAGCGTTTCCAGTCGGTCGAGCCCCTGATCCAGCGAATCGATTTTCGTCAAACCCGACCTGCACCAGACGGCCAACGGTTCATCGGGCAAAAGAGTCATCAGATTACGGTCGACCTGAAGCGATTGTGGCCACAGCCCCGGTTCGGTTCCGGTGTAAGCGAAGCCGCTGTCACCTGGTTCAAAAACCCAGGCGATCGTTAGCAGGGATTCGGTTGCGGCATCAGTCATCGGAACGGTCAATCGTCCGTCCGACGGCGCAACGAGTGCCAAAGGGTGATCGTCGAGAAACAGCGACGTGACCGTCACCCGTGGAGGCAGTTCGAAGTCAATATCGTTCCGAACGGACGATAAAAACACATGCGAAAGCCCCGTTCGAACTCCGTTGGTATGCAAC
>JANXOO010000368.1 GCA_025353525.1 Schlesneria sp.
CTCTCAGGAGGTTCTGAACAGGAATATGAGGAAGAATGCCCTGTATGCAGCCATTCCAATCTCATTCATGTCCAAATTGTGAATGATGGAGACGTGCGAGTTTGGGCGACAGATGAGTGAGTGTTTTGGAGTTGTATTTTAAGATCCCGAACAACTCCCGAAAATAGTCGTAAGAATTATGATTAATGAACAGATACTCGCGAATGAGCGCGCCCAGGATTTCAGGGCCGCCGCAAATTTGAGTCAGGTATTTGGTTGGCCAGAGGATTTCCTTAAGGCCGCGTTGCCATTGGGCATCGAGCGGCAATAGTCGCTGGCCAACCGGTTCATACATCGGTCCGAGGTGCGGGCGATTGTGGAAGACGTAGACGCGAAGATAGTCACTTCTGGCTCGTCGTGCTTCGCTTCGGATTTGAATTTGTCCGATCAGCGGAGCAATCGCCTTCGCTGAATTCGGTACTGCAAAGAGCCCCAATAGAGTCATGTCCGCATCGGCCAGTAGCGAATGAACGCGTTCACCAACAGCCAACACCTGAGGTTCGCCGGGTTCATCGCCACGCTCGTACACGTACCACGGTCAAGGTGATGGTCATTTTTATTGCAGGGTGGATCGAGGCTTCAAAGCCTTGAACGCGCGTACTGACCAATTTCGAAAGCGTTTAAGCCGTTGTGCTATGGAAGTGGCGTTTGTTGTTGCTGCTGATTGTCAGCATTCGGCCGTACCGACAAATCCAATGTCACTATGTAAACGCCCATGGCTGTCAGCATCAATGCGATCGCGATCCAGAATTTCCAATCTTGATGAGCTCGCTTCCAATACGGGCCGATAATCTCTCCCCCCGACGTTCGCCCCTCTGGAGCCGTGTGATGGTGTTTATCATGGGTCACGGAGTCGTCGCCTTTTCAAAAACAGGGGTCAGTTGGTCAGTCAGAATGATGCGATTTCCAATTTCGAGTCTCGGGCACGTCTTGACGGTATGTGTCGATGTATTGCTTGTGCGCGATCAGCCTGGCGTTGAGCACTTGCTAGAGACGAAATGTTGAGTAGATGCCGGGGGCCTGGTCGTTGGTGCAGTCGGTGACGATACTATTGAAAATTTGTTTCGTCAAAACAACGCCGATGAGGTTTCCGGGAAATATGCCGGTATGATTGCCATCATGAACTTTAAAAACGTCTCTCATTAACCGCCAGAGAACAACATCGAAAGTTCCACCTGATGACGAATACGTCAACCAGGCTGACTTCTTCCGGTTGATCACTCATCCTCGCAATTTCTAAATCCATTCCACTCAAGACTGCTAACCGATGATTGATAACAGACATGCCTGTGATCATTGTTTCCTGTTACCACCCATTATTAAATGATACGCCAAAAGGTCCAATGCCGAACGAGCTGTACGACGTACCATAGTACGGTGTACCGTAATATGGTGGGTAATATCCGCTGGCACGGTATGGGTTGTAATTCGTGTTGTATCCATTGGTCGCGGGGTATGCGTAAGCGTTTCCAGATCCGTAACCGTATGGACCGTTGCCATAGGTAGAGTATCCGTTGTTTCCCCAACCGTACCCTGGTCCATAGCCGTTGTAATATTGGACCGGACCATATTGTTCGCGATAAAAATGGTCGTACGCTGCGGCGTCGTTCCGAGGGGCGATTGCAGCAAAGAGGACCAGCAAAAGTGCAAGTCGGCAAAGTCGTCGTATCATGATTTGGTTCCATCAATAAAACGTGATTGAAATGGGATGGGCCCGACCAATGTGTCACGGGGCAACGGTCAGGAAGCCCCGTGACACAAGGACGGAGCGCCTTATTCTCGCTTGTTCAAGTCAAGCTTGCTGATCGCCGGTATTTTGGCCTCGGGGGCGGTCTGTCGATTCAATCGCAATTGCACAAGTTGTTCCTTCGTGAGAACTTTCTCGAAGGCGACCAGCTTGTCGGCTTCCAATGAAACGAGTCGAATGTGCAGACCCTGGACATCGCGGTTGATCGATCGCAACTGTGCGCGATACTTCTCTTGAACCTTGTCGGCGGCAACTTCCTGATCGGACGTTAGCGATACGCCGACGCCTGCAACTTCGTCTTCGACCGCGCTATTGGGCTTGACGGTCGCTTGATTGGGTTTTTCAGTCGTTGCTTCAACAGCCTTCTCGTGCTGAGCCGTTTTGTGTCTCAGGTCACGCACTTGCTGACGTTGAACATCTGTAAAGTTGTCTTCAATCGCCGCAAGGAGCGAAGTTTCCATCATGATTGCTTGCATATATCGTTCGCTGAAACTCTTCCACACCGTATTCAGCGATGTGTCGTATTCGCTTATGATCACCTTGATCTGGTCTTGCTGACGAGAAGTCAATTTCAGTTTTTCCATGCAAGCTGGAATTGTGACCGCGTCGACGTGGACTTTCGCGTGAGCCGCGGGTGCCTTGCCCGGCGACTTGCCGTCAATTGCGGCGGGTTCTTCAGCAATAGCCGATCCCAGTCCCCAAATGCCGGCGATTGTTAACAGGCTCGCGATGACTCGGAAGCAGGACCGCAGACTATCGAGTCTGTTGGTTTGTTGTCCTTGGAAGGCTGTTTTTAAGCAATACATCTCATCATCTCCGTTCAAAGGGGTCTCTATGTTTCGAGTTGATATACCGGTCGCCAACTCGTTTTGCCGCCACAGGGCAAAAAAAAAGCCGACGCGACAGAACACCGGTTCGGTATTCCATCGCGTCGGCCTACTTCTAAACAAGCGTCCCGACAAATGTCGGGCTGCTGTTGTGTTAGTCTTCCGAAGTGCTTTCGCGGATCTTTTATTCGCGATCAAGCAACCTTGGCAAGATTACACGGGGCATTCCCAGAATGCAATGACTTGAGTAAGTTAAAAACGAATAATAAAAAATGTGTCAATCGCAAGTACAGGGCAATCGAGCGCCAAACGTCGAAAAACGGGCTTCACAAATCGCTGAACGAAGCAATCATCTGGTGGTGACAACGGGGACACGTCATGTTACCAAGAGTAAACACGTTAAGTCAATTTCTCAAGGGTCGAATTTCTCGCGTAATCGCGGTTCG
>JANXOO010000411.1 GCA_025353525.1 Schlesneria sp.
GACGAAGTCCTGATGGTCCGCGTCGTCCTCGACTGTCGCTCCACCCCGAATAAATGCCGTTCGAAACGGATCGGGGTCATCGTTTGTCGCGGGAACCTGATCTTCCTGTCGCTCGGCGAGCAGCAAGACACATCGTCCGACAGAAATGACGTCGCCAGTCTGCAAGATTCGCATCTGTACAGGACGACCGTTGACCCGAGTTCCATTGGTGCTGTCCAGATCCGTCAGAATGACACGACCCTTGTGGTCCTGCAGCTTCGCGTGGAAACGACTGATCCGGTCGTCATTCAACTGGATGCTGTTTTCATCTTCGCGCCCAAGCGATAAGGGAAGCTGCAGTCGCGAGTATACCTTGCCCTGCTCCATCCCCTCGAGGACTCGAATTGTCACGGAGGCCATTGGTCAGTCCAACGCTAAAATTAGTGAATAGTTTATGAAATCTTTGTAACGCGCCGATTCAACGATCGTCAAGCTGGAAAAGCAGATCCGGGCGAACATCCCGGTTCACGGCTGGTGGCCTGCACATTGCCGGCTTGCTGCGGTTTCCCGGTCGCTCCATCGATTTCTGCCCTGCACGGGCCGCATTTTCTTCGAGTATCCGATGAAACGTGGCGAACTCAATGGAGCGAAGCCTGCCATGGAGGAAAACCGGTTCGCAGACTGAATGCCTTGCCCATCGGCACCGTAGGTGGAATTTGACGGAAAATTCACCTAAAGTTCGTGACTTCGCATTTGTTTTGAGTGCAAAGGCGCCCGGCAGGAAAAAAGTGACCAATCGCTGGATCGATGAAAAAGGGGGACAGGTACCAGGAAGCCCTGGAGCCAGTCCGCGTTTTTCAGCAAGCGGTAATTCATTTTCTGCCGGTGGCCAAAGAAAACGGAATTTACTTTTTCAGGCGAACTGTTTGCGGAGACAGGTTCGATCGGTTTCCAGCGGGTTTGTCTGCGAGGATGCTTTTGATGTCCGACACGGTATCGCTGTTAGAAGAGTTGCGTTGGAAGAAGTTTCCGGTACTGGACGACGGTTTCGTCTGCCTGGTCGACGTGATGGGCGACGATTCGGCGGTCGTTCAGGC
>JANXOO010000424.1 GCA_025353525.1 Schlesneria sp.
CAGCAACTTGCGACAATTGTTCATGCGCCGATCCTTGGCCCTGGGCCGAATTGAGGCTGGTTATTTCCCCATGGCGGCCAGAACCTGTTCCGTAATCAGTTTTACCAAGGCTTCTGTATCGATATCAGCAGTGGCAGCTGATTTCGTCGGGGTTGCCGTTTCGGTTTTTTGCCGTTCAAGATAGCCGGCGTAACGCGGCGCAGGTTCGAACGCGATCTGTTCCAGCTTGTTCTCTTTGTATCCGTCGCGGAACGCACTGTTGCCGCACAGGTCGCAGTCTTCGACATGGAACCGCGGATCGTCGAAGCCAAGTTTCTTCTTCAGATCGAGCAATTCAACAGACTCGCGTTCGTTGAGATACGTCACCTTGCCGAGCTGTTTTGACAACAGCAGAATTCGGCAATAGGCGTCCAGAATTTCGGTTTTCCAGTAGGCTTCTTCGATCGTCTTGCCGAACGTCACCGTGCCGTGGTTAGTGAGGATGATTGTATTCGTCCCGTTGGCAAGGAAAGGGACGACCGTATTCGCAAAGGCGTGGCCTCCCGGAGTTTCGTACGGTGCGATTGGAACTTCACCCATGAAGACTTCGATCTCGGGCAGAATGCACTGCGGAATCGGTTCGCGCGCGACCGCGAATGCTGTGGCATGCGGTGGGTGGCAGTGAACGACGGCTTTAACATCAGGGCGGTGCTTCATGATCGCCAGATGCAACAGGACTTCGCTGGTCCGTTTGCGTTTTCCGGCAATCTGAACCCCTTCCATGTCGACGGCACAAATGTCGTCAGGAGTCATAAACCCCTTGCAAATCATTGTCGGCGAACAGAGAACTTCGTTTTCACCAACGCGAATCGAAATATTTCCATCGTTCGCAGCCGCAAAGCCCTTGTTATAGACCCGACGTCCGATCTCGCAGATTTCTTCTTTAAGCTTCCGGTCATTGATCCCGCTGTTCCACTGACTGGCCATTTTGGACGTGTCCTTTTCTCGGCTCGCCTGATTCGTATTAAAAAACGCTTATTCCACTTCGATCGTATCCAGGATGCAGGCATTGTAGGCGTCGAGCGGTTTATAGTTGGGTGCAAACGGATTGGCCGCTTCGCCCCCTTCACTGAAACCGATCTTCGAACCTGGAGCCGCACCGAGTTCGTCATACACGATGACAGCCTCGTCGCGTCCCTCCCGATCCCCTTTCAGTCCGGCAACATTCAACGGCACAACGACCAGCCAGGTACCACCCGATACTGTCGGGTCGCACCTGGATAAAGTCACCTTGCCGATCACTTCGCCGACTCGCATCTCTCGTCACCTATTTCTTACGAAATTTGTGCCCGGCACCAGCAATGCTGTGGACCGCATGCGGTTCACAGCCCGGCCGGTGCCCGGGGCCTTGATCCCGCACAATCCCGTAACAGATTTCTGAGTTCGATAAACGTACGCCCGACCGGACTGATGCAAACGACGTTGGCACTCAACGTCCGCATCACGTGTTCCCACTGTTTACTGTTCTGCATGACGGCCGCTCGAACCCGATCGTGACGGTTGGCCTTGCACGCGATCAACTCGGCCTGTTCGGTGAAGATGACCACTCCATCACACTCGGCCGTACTGATCAGATTTGTTGCCAGGACAGCTGCTTCCAGCGGCTGACCGACAAGTTCAATCTTCCAGCCGTCGGCCAACCGGCGAATTCCATCTTGCAACGACCGGATGGTCGGTGTCACCGTCTGCAGGATGATTTGCCACTTGCCACGCGGCCCGTTGCCTGAACCATTCGATTTGTCCTGACGCGTCCACGACGTCCGCTTCGAATGAAGCCAGTCGCGAGCAGACGGCGTCAATATCGAATTTCGCCCGATTCGCAACGGCTGACCAGGGCGCACCGCTTGTTCGAGCACATCGGCAGTGATGATCGGAACCATCAACTCGACGAATGTCGGACTTGCAACTGCGGGTACGGGTGATGGTGCCACAGAAACGGGAGCCGTCCTAGCAGCGATCACCGGTCGAGCGACGGGGTTCGTTGGAGGAAAACCGGCAGCCGCCGTTTTAGCGGACGGACTGACTTGACGTACCGGGGCGAGCTGAAGCTGGGCCAGCACACTCGTCACAATCTCGTCAATCAATGCCTGATTCACTGTTGTTATCTTTGATATTCGGTTGTCATTGTTCAGTTCCCGGACTTCGTTCAATCAACGATTCCCAAAACGTGCCATCGGGCGGGCGTATTGTCAGAGCCAACCATTTCTCGTGCCGTCTTCCCGTCCGACGAAATGATGACCGTATCGCCCTTGCCGCCTCCCTGATTGTCGATCACTAACTGCGGAGCCCCGTCGGCTCCTCCCTTTGGATCGAGCGGTTGAACCAGCAGCATTCTCCAACCGGTTAAAGTCGGGTGCTTCACCGTCGATGTCGCCCGGCCGATGACTTTCGCCAATTGCATGATTCGCTCATTCCCTGGCCAGACGCTTCCGGCAAATCCCGTCAGTGTTGGCTCCGTCGTTCCTGTTCTTGCTGCCTGATCCGGTCGTCCGATACCTCAACCTGCTTTAACTCAATCGCACATTCGAATCGCCCCGATCCCAATGTGAGATGTCTTGACTCAAATCACTCGCAAATCGTCCACCAGCACGCATCGCCGTTGGCGTGTAAACGTCATCGGATTTGTCACTCCTTCTCCGGTCGGAGTCGCAATACTGAAACTGAGATATCCTTCGCCGCCAAGTCCCAGTCCGGCCATCGACGGTCCGTTTTTCACGAATAGAGTCGTATCCATCTCGCGGCCCATGCGGGTCATATGCCGCACGTTTCGCGAATGGATCAGGCTGGTGTGCCGGAATCCGTGCTCGAACTCCAATGCCAACTCGACACCGTGGGCGAAATTCCGGCAGCGGACGAATGGCACGAACGGCATCATTTGTTCTTCGGGAACGTACGGGTTTGTTGTGTCTGTTTCGCCGTACAGCAACTGCGTATTGGCAGGAACTCGAACCCCGATCAATTCGGCGAGTTTCGATGCATCGAGTCCGACAAGATCCCGATTCAGGTGGAAGTGGTCGCCCGGCTTCGTCGGAGGTGTAAACGCCAGTTTCGTTAATGCATCGATCTGAGAAGAGTTCAGCCGGAAGGCTCCATGGCGGCTCATCGTGTCCATCAATGAATCGAAGATTTCCTCGACTGCGAATACTTCTTTCTCGCCGATGCAGAGCAGGTTGTTATCGTAGGCTGCACCCTTGACGATCGATGACGCCGTATTTTCGAGGCACGCCGTTTCGTCGACGACGACTGGCGGATTACCCGGTCCTGCAACAATCGCCTTCTTGCGACTTTCCATGGCCGCTCGCGCCACCGCTGGCCCGCCGGTCACGCACAACAGTTTGACTCCCCTGTGCCCGAAGATTGCGGCGGCCGTTTCGAGTGTCGGTTTCTCGATGATCGTCACAACGTTTTCCAGACCCGTCGCTTTGTAAATTGCCCGGTTAAACCGGCGAACTCCCTCGCAGGCAATCCGTGCCCCGCCCGGGTGCGGGTTCACGATCATCGTGTTTCCGCCCGCAATCATATTGACGATGTTACCTGCAAGCGTCGGCAGCGAATGTGTCACAGGAGTGATGGCGCCGATGACGCCGAACGGCGCGTATTCGGTAATGGTCAGTCCGTGATCGCCACTGACAGCGTCCGTTCGCATGAATTCAAGGCCGGGGACCAGCTTGATGATCTTCAGCTTTTCGATCTTGTGATCGAGTCGTCCGATTTTGGTCTCTTCAAATTCGAGGCGACCGAGTTCCTCAGCTTGCTCGTCACAGATTTTTCTGACGCATTCGATGATGGCAGCTCGCGACGACAGAGGCGATTCACTGAGCTTTTTGAATGCGTCGTTCGCCGCCGCCACCGCTTGATCGACCGATTGGAAAACACCCAGATCGCCGTCCCGCTGCGGAGCCGTCGATTTGGGAGCCTTACCCAATTGGGCCAGAACTTCCTGAACGACACTTCGAATGGTATCTGCATTGGCTTGCATATTAAGGTCTCGTCAGTTTTCAGGTAGCGATCAGTTTCAGTGAAAAGTTAATCAGCGTGTGGAAGGAACGTCATTCGTTTCCTCCCTTCGCATCGAAGATCGATTTGGCTCCGAGATGAACCGAGTCAACGATCCCGATGATGGCACAATCGATTGGCAGCGGTTTCGTCTGGGGTGTAAATCGGGCACTTGAACCCTGGACAATCAATACGACTTCGCCTTCGCCCGCTCCGACCGTATCGACGCAGATAAACGTTCGACCGGTTGAGACGAGTTCTGATTTGTCTTTCTCGTTGACGCGCAGCGGTTCGACGACCAGAAGCTTCTGGCCGACCATTGCGTCAACCTTCTGCGTCGAGACAACGCTGCCTGTCACACGTGCAAGAAACATGGCTCGTCCTGATGTCCTGGAATGAATCTCTTCTGAAAATTCGGGGCGTTCAATGGTCTGCTTCTGAATCGAAAACCACGGGGCTCACCCCGCCATCCTCACTGCTTCTTCGGTCTGCCTCGCGACGACGATTTCTTCGTTCGTCGGAACGACCCAAATCTGTACGCGACTGCTGTCGGTGGAAATTCTGCTCTCGCTGCCTCGGGGCAGCGATTCGTTCTTTTGTTTGTCGAGTTCAATTCCGGCCCATTCCATGTTCCGGCAGACCCCTCCGCGAATGATCGACGAATTCTCGCCAATCCCTGCGCTGAAGATGATCGCGTCCGCTCCGCCCAGAACGGTCAGGTATGATCCCAGATACTGGCGAATGGAAGCGATGAAAACATCCAGTGCCAATTGAGCCCGAACGTGTCCTTTGGCCGCCGCCTCTTCGATATCACGAGCGTCCTGACTGAGTCCGCTCAATCCCAGCATTCCGCCTTTGCTCGACAGTTCTTCCAGAATCTGCTCGAGCGTCTTGCCCGTCTTTCGCAAAAGAACGGGAATCGCGAACGGATCAAAATCGCCGACCCGGTTGTTGTGCATCAGACCTGTTTGGGGACTCATTCCCATACTCGTCGCTTGTGACTTTCCGCCGCGCGCCGCACACAACGAGTTACTTCCGCCCAAGTGGCAAGTAATCACCCGCAAGTCATTCCGCCCGAGCAACTGGGCCATCCGCGTATTCAGGTAACGGTGACTG
>JANXOO010000425.1 GCA_025353525.1 Schlesneria sp.
CAGCAACTTGCGACAATTGTTCATGCGCCGATCCTTACCGCCGGGTTCCGGAATGGGGCGACCGAGTTCGCTCGCGGTTTCAATCCACTCCTGGATGACGAGTTCCACTTTGGCTAAGGCCGCCTGGTATGTCGCTCCATCTGACGCACAGCCCGGCAGTTCTGGCACTTCAGCGATGAAGGATTGGTCCTCCTTGCTCCAGTACAAGACAATTTCATATTGAATGCGATCCAACACTTCACTCCTCGGTATTTTTTGTGTCCAGTGCGACTTCGCCGGTCGTCAAAGAGCCCGCCGGGCAGGCTGTTTCAGCGGCAATCAGGTATGATCCGCTTGTGCCGTGAATTCGTTGACTCAGCGATACTCACAGGGACCTGCCGGGACCTTTGCGTGTCGCTGAGGTCCAATCGAAGTCCAGCCACTGACGCTTTGTTCCTTGCCGGAATCATTTTAAAAATGGCGTCGACAACCACACTTTCTTGAGTGAACGAAAATATATGTTCGGGATTAATCCAACACCGTTTGATGTGCGTCTTGTCGCGTTTCGGATTCCGATTCGCGTTCACCCCTCATTCTGGCTGGCTGGCATCATGTTGGGAGGAAATCAACCCGCTTCTCTCCTTTTCATTTGGGTTGTATGTACGTTCGTCTCGGTGCTCGTCCACGAACTCGGGCACGCGCTGACGGCGGAAGCGTTCGATTGGCCGACCGAAATTGTCTTGTACTTCGGAGGAGGTCTCGCGATCTCGCACCGATTCCGTAATAACACCCCCTGGCGATCGATCGCCGTCTCGATCATGGGGCCGATGGCCGGATTCATGCTTCTGGCACTGGTGATCGGCATCAGTGTGATTCTGGCCAAATCACCCCTTTGGGACAACATCTATGTCTATTCCGCTTTCGAAGCTCCGATCTTCCTCAATAAGTTTTACGGACTCTTCAACCTGCTACCGGTACTCCCGCTGGACGGCGGCCATATATTGCTTTCGTTGTGCCAGGTGATCGGGCTTCGAGACCCGCTCAGAGTCACACTGGTGATCGGAATCATCGTCTCGGCGATTGTCGCGTATATTTCGTTTGCAATACTTCACCAACCCTATATGGGGGCGATGCTGTTGTTAAGTTGCATTCAAAATGTCAGCGCGTTGAGGTCCCGTCGATAGCAGCAAGCCCTTTTTTCCACCGAACAGTATGTTTGCCGAACGAGCAGCAAGGAATTTGCCCGTTTTGCCCCCGGTTGAGTGGACGAAAGTGGGCTGTTTGGAGATGATTCAATTCGGGAACCGTTGATGCGTTCCGGATGGA
>JANXOO010000441.1 GCA_025353525.1 Schlesneria sp.
GCTGCTGTTGATCCTGCCGCAGCCGCCGCGATTGATACCGCTGCCGCTGCTACAAAGGCCGGCTCGGACGCGGGCGAGTCACCTCGTCAAATGGCGGCATCGGCAAACGCGGCGGAAGTGGCACTCGAACAGGCGGTCGCCGACCTCGGTGCGAAAGAACAGGAAGTTCGACGCGATTACGCGATTGCAGAATCGGTCGCCAATCTCACACTGGGCCAACAGGTGGCATCAGAGATGATCGCCGAACATGCCGGTCAACTGGAAAAGATGTCGGCATTGCCAGACGATGACGACGGAACACTTGCCGAACGGCAAGGGTCAGCAGAACGACTGAATGATGCTCAGATCCAGTTCGCGGATTCGCAACGGGCAACAGGACAGGGAGCCGTCGAGCTGTCTGGACAACGTGAAGTCGCGAACGTGCCGCTACGTGAAGCCCTCGACCTTGCCTCACAACTTCCGCTGTTGGAACTTCCTGGCAGCATGGCTGAAGAGACAATGATTCCGGATGGGGAACTGATTCCTGCCGATCTCGCGAACGAAGCGGGTGAGCCACTTCCAGCTGAAGGAGAGTCGACCAGTGACGGCAGCGTTCCGTCGACCGGTTCTGCGCACGACGGAGAATCGGCGGGCAAACGTTCCACGAGCAAATCTGCGACAGGCAAACCAAAGTCGCTCGGAACAGGGTTCGTCCCGAATTCACCGCAGCTCACGGCCGAAATGATGGCGGGCCCGAAAGCGCAACAGGCCGCGCAGAAGGCATTGAGTCAAATGTTGCCGACCGGACAGCGAACTGCCAAAGGTCAACCGTCGTCGACCGGAAAACCGGTGGATGCTTCGGAAGGCCAGCCGGTTCAAAGCCAGGCGCCTGACTCGACCCGATTGACGAAAAAGGACGGGGCTGCTTCGGTGAATCAGAAAGTGAAGGATGGACCGTCCGAAAAGCAGCGGGAAGGGACGGACGCCGCAGAAAAGACCACGGCACGAACTCGCGAGCGGGAGGAAAGTGTCGTTGCAAAGCAGCTCAAGGAAGAAGCATGGTTCGCCAAACTTCCTCCAGAACTGCGGAAGTCGATTCGCTCGGGTACAGGACAGAAGCCGCCGCGAGCGTACGAAGAACGATTGAAAAAGTATTTTCAAAGCGTGGATTGATGAAACCGCAATTTAAACGGATGCGGCAGGCCGCTCGAAACGTGCCTTCCATCAATGCCCCGACTTTTCCGCATTCAGAATCAACGCCGCGAATGCGGCAGCCATGAAACGAAAAGAAAACCAGGAAATCCAACGATCATGACCGACGAAAAACTCTCGACCGACGAAGTCGCCGCCGTACAGAAGTGCGAACAGGCGTATAACATCCTGCGTGACGAACTTGCAAAAGTGATCGTCGGCCAAAACGACGTGATCGAACAGGTGTTGATCGCGATCTTTGCTCGTGGGCACGCTTTGCTGGAAGGAGTGCCGGGTCTGGCGAAAACACTACTTGTCAGTTCGCTCGCCCAGGCGTTACACCTGTCATTCAAGCGAATTCAGTTCACGCCCGACCTGATGCCCAGCGATGTCACGGGAACGGATGTCATTCAGGAAAATGTCGAAACGCGCAATCGCGAATACAAATTCCTGCCAGGCCCCTTGTTCGCAAATATGATTCTGGCGGACGAAATCAATCGCACGCCGCCGAAAACGCAGGCGGCGATGCTGGAAGCAATGCAGGAACGTCAGGTGTCAGCGGGTGGGACAATCCACAAATTGCCCGATCCGTTTTTCGTACTGGCAACTCAGAATCCGCTCGAGCAGGAAGGGACGTATCCGTTGCCGGAAGCACAACTCGACCGATTCCTGCTTCACATTCGCGTCGACTATCCGTCCGCCGCCGATGAGTGGGAAGTGGCACGTCGGGTGACATCGAGTCAAATGGGACAGATTCGTGCCGTGCTGACCGGCGAGGATATTATCGGATACCAGAAACTGGTCTTGCGAGTTCCCGTCAGCGATCAGGTGTTGGGCTACGCACATGCTCTCGTTCGAGCGTCGCGGCCCGGTGCCGTGGAAGCGCCCGACTTCGTCAACAAATGGGTCAACTGGGGAGCGGGCCCGCGAGGAGTGCTGACGCTGGTCACGTGTGCCAAAGCAAGAGCCATTCTTTACGGGCGTTATCACGCGACGATCGGAGATGTCCAGGCAATCGCGAAGGGAGCGTTGCGGCATCGCATTGCTCCGAACTACGCAGCGCAGGCCGCTGATGTCAGCAGTGAGAAACTGATCGGCATGCTGATGGAAAAAACGCCCGCCGACAAGAAATACGTACAGCCTG
>JANXOO010000446.1 GCA_025353525.1 Schlesneria sp.
CATGGCCTGCGGAAGTGACCAGGCAATTTGAGGAACATGAGAAATCGCCACGAGGAAAACCGCAATGACCTGCGCTCGCCCGATATCGGAATAGTTCCTTGAAGCGGGAATTCGACTCCCTTCAGAGGAAGATTGTTTCTTGCTTCTGAGAAATTCTGCCGGGGTCGCGAATGATTGGTTGTCAGTCTTGTCGGATGTTGACAGAATCCCGCGTCGAACCTCGTTTGAAAGCGAGGCGGCCATTCCTGCGCGTGATTCACTCGATCCGGATTTATTGCCACCATGGAAGATAAAAAACCTTCCACCGCTGATATCCTTGCGAAAATTCGTGCTCAAAAAGCAGCGGCTGCTGCGGCACCGCCTGCTGAAGCAGCCGCCGAAGCCCTTGCGCCTGTTGTTACTCCGGCCCCACAGGTCACTGCATCTGCTCCGGAAGTTGTCGCGACCCCGGCTGTCAAACCGGCCGCGCCCGCTGCGAAGCCAGGCTCGACCAAAGATATTATGGCTGCAATTCGGGCTGGCGGTGCGAAGCCGGCGACTACGACTCCTGCGGCCACAGCGTCGCCCGCGCCGGCGACAATTGCTCCAGTCGTCGTAGCGGCGGCAGTCCCGACTTCTGCCGCATCCGTTGCCGGACCAAAGTTGTCTCCGCAAGAGATGCTGCAGAAGATGCGCGACGCGAAAGCAGCCTCTGCAGCCGGGGGCGCTCCCGCTCAGGCAGCAATTGCGCCTGCTTCGGCTGTCAAAGCAGCAGTGCCGGTTGCAGCTCCGCCGATGCCTGTGAAACCCGTTCCGGCTGCAAAGGCAGCCAGGCCTTCGGCAGAAAAACGCGGGCTGGCCGGATTGACGACCGTTGCGACGATCAGTGTCACCTGCTTCGTGCTCGGCTTTCTGACAGGAAGCAACCTTTTTATCGGAGCCGGGGTTCTTGCCTGGGCGCTGCTGATGTCACCGTTTGCTGCGGCATGGGCATCGATCGCAGGTATTACCGGAATCTGGACACTGGGAACGGCCCGGTTCATGTTCCCGAACGTGTTGGTTGAGCCGCCTTCAAAATTCAAAATCGGCCCGATGTCCGACTACCCGATCAATACGGTCTCCAACAAATGGAAAGATCAGTTTGGTGTCTGGGTTGTACACACGGATCAGTACGAAGGTCGCAACATGATTTTCGCACTCACGTCGGTTTGTACTCACTTGGGGTGCACCCCAAACTGGCTGGATGGCGAACAGAAATTCAAGTGTCCGTGCCACGGATCGGGCTTCTATATTACGGGCGTCAACTTCGAAGGCCCCGCTCCGCGACCACTCGAACGCGCCGGATTGCGCGTGGCCGAAGACGGGATGCTTGAGGTCAACAAGAGCGTAAAGTTTCAGGAAGAAATGGGTCAGTGGATCGATTCGACATCATTCGTCGAAGTTGCCTGATTGCTTTGCAATGGCTTGAGATCCGGTTTGTTGTTGTGTGAGTTGTTTCGGATTTGACGGGATTCAGTCGGGGATCGTTCGATGTCTGTTGGTGACTACATTCGCGGCTCGCAGATCTGGAAGAGTATCTTTCGGCATCCGGCCCCCGTCGATCGCCGCAACCGCGTTGTGGTGATGCTCACCAATTTCTTCCTGCACTTGCATCCGGTTTCAATCAAGCAACAGGGAATCGCGTTGTCCTACACATGGTGTATGGGCGGCATCACATTCTTCCTGTTTTTGGTTGAGACGATTACCGGCGTGCTGTTGATGTTCTATTACCGGCCAACACTTGAGTTCGCCTTTAATGACATTCTGGCGCTTCGCGACGTAACAACGTTGGGGATAATGCGAGAAGTCCATCGGTGGGCCGCGCATGCAATGGTCATCACCGTCTGGCTGCACATGTACCGCGTCTTTCTGACGGGCAGCTACAAGCCGCCACGCGAATTCAACTGGGTGATCGGAGTACTTTTGCTGGTGTTGACGCTGCTGCTGTCCTTCACCGGGTATCTGTTACCGTGGGATCAACTGGCCATCTGGGCGATCACCGTCGGCTCAAACATGGCGCGCGCAACACCTTTCCTGGGCTACGAAGGCCCAGGGGCTCAGTTGCTGAATATCGGCGGCTACGATCTGATTACACACGGCAGCGATGCCCGCTTCCTGTTATTAGGGAGTCGGTTCGTTGGCGAAGCGACGTTGAACCGGTTTTACATTCTCCACTGCGTTGCCATCCCGTTGGTGGTATCGCTGTTGATTGCGATTCACTTCTGGCGAGTCCGCAAGGACGGCGGGATCAGCCAGCCACTGTGAAGTCGGTAACAACAAATGTTTTCAGAGGCG
>JANXOO010000467.1 GCA_025353525.1 Schlesneria sp.
TGAATACATCGACGATCACAGGATTCTTCGATCTTCGTAACGGGCAATTGACACTGTCCGGCAACGATACGGTGTCGAACTACGTGGCCGCTCTGGATTCAGTCCGGTATCAATTCGTGGGGGTTCCGATCATTTCGACGAAGACGGTCACCGTGATCGCGATCGATGACAATTTTGCGTCGAGTGCTCCTGTAACGCGAAATATCAATGTCGGACCGGACAAGCCGGCGACAGTCGCCACGAACGCATCGGGGCCACTGACGTACCATTCGGTCGACGGCGCAGTCGCGGTCGCACCAGGCTTCTCAGTCACCACGCCTTATTCTCCGGTGCTTGTCAGTGCCACGATCAGCATTTCGAGCGGTTACCAAATCGGCCTGGACCAACTGATCTTCGTAAACACAGCGAAGATCAGCGGGAATTTTGATTCTTCGAAGGGGATCTTGACGCTGTCGGGAACCGATTCGGTGTCGGCTTATCGTACGGCGATTCAGTCGGTGAAATACATGTTCATTGGAAATCCGACAGCACAGTCCAAATCAGTGCAGTTCGCTGTTTCTGACGGTGCGACCGGCAGTAATTCTGTGAGCAGAACGATCAGCACTTTGCCGGACGTGCCGCAAGTCGTTGCCACCAACGCAACGGGAGCTCTTGCGTACACATCATCCAATCAGGCGGTTCCGGCTGTCCCCGGATTCACGGTGACCTCAGGCTACGCTACGAAGCTGACAGGTGCCACGGTCAGGATCGCAACCAACTTCGTCACCGGGATCGATCAATTGTTCTTCTTCAATACTTCGAAGATCGCCGGATCGTTCGATTCCAAAACCGGAATCATGACGCTGAAGGGAACCGATACAGTTGCAAACTACCAGTTGGCGTTGCGTTCGGTGAAGTACGAATTTATCGGACCTCTGGTCGCATCGTCAAAAGTTCTCGCGTTCTCGGTGACTGACGGAGTGACCACAAGCAATGTCGTGAACCGCCTTGTCGTCGTCGGCAAGGAAACTGCACCGGTTGTTGCGACCAACGCGACCGGGGCACTGGCATACTCCGCAGCCAAGGGGCTGGCAGTTGTTACCCCCGGTCTGACCGTGAAATCACCGTTCCTGTTGACTGGTGCCACGATTTCGATCGGCAATTTTGTGAGCGGTTCTGATCTACTGACGTTTACGGGAACAGCAAATATCAAAGGTGCGTTCGATGCCAAGACCGGTATTCTGACGTTGTCCGGATACGACACCGCTGCCAATTATCAGGCGGTCCTTGAGTCAGTGAAATACCGGTTTGTCGGTGTTCCCAAAGCCGGAACGACAAAGATCATCCGATTCGCGGTCTCGGACGGAATCGCATCGAATGTCGCGGTGAGCCGAACGATTAACGTCGGTGCCTGATGAACGACAGTGCTTGAAAATAAATCGCCCGGCGAATCCCCAAAATTCGCCGGGCTTTTTTATTCCCTTTGAAAGACAGGATTTACCGCGGTGTGCGCGGCTCCGGATGATCGATCATGACAAACTCGTTTCCACGATCTGATGTCACTTCCAATCCCGCCGGGTCCAGGCGACCACGGATCGTCGTTGCCGGCTCAATCAACATGGACCTTGTGGCACGGATGAACCGGTTGCCGAGGCCCGGTGAGACCGTATCGGGCGAATCATTTCTTACCGTCCCTGGCGGCAAGGGTGCCAATCAGGCGGTTGCTGCATCAAGGCTGGGTGCCGATGTCGTCTTTATCGGCCGAGTCGGAGACGATGCTTTTGGAGCCTCGCTGCGACAACTGCTGGTTGCTGCCGGGGTCGATACGTCACATGTGTCCATCACACAAGGCTGCTGCAGCGGGGTCGCAGTGATCGGTGTCGACGCGAACGGAGCGAACGCGATCACAGTGATTCCAGGTGCCAACGGACGGCTGACCGAGACGGACATCGAATCGTGTGCGGAGATGATCGCTACTGCGGACGCAGTCGTCCTGCAACTCGAAACTCCGATCGACACGGTTGCCGCAGCGATCCACATCGCCCGGCGACATCATGTCATCACGATACTCGACCCGGCACCAGCACCCGCCGGGCCGTTGCCACCGCTGTTGATGTCTGTCGATATTATCAGCCCCAATCAGACCGAGGCCGAAGCAATCACCGGTATCCCCGTTGTCGACCTGGCTTCCGCGACTGAGGCTGCCCGAGCAATGCAACGAAACGGGGCAAGACAGGTGGTTCTCAAGCTGGGGGAACTTGGTGCTCTGGTTTTGATGCAGGATGGAACCATCCATCAGATCCCGGCGATTCCTGCGACGGTCGTCGATACGACGGCCGCAGGCGATGCCTTCACTGCCGCACTGGCGGTTGCCATCTGCGAAGGACACTCGCTTGAGGTGGCTGCCCGATGGGGAACATGCGCCGGTACCATCGCCTGCACGCGTTTCGGGGCACAGCCGTCGATGCCAACCCGGATCGACGTCGAGCGATTCGGGGCAGAGCACGGCCTTCGCTTCACTCTCTGACTGACAGGGAATACACTTCGCCCTCACATTCGAACGGGGTCATGAAGAAGGGTTTACACGTGCGCTGGTCTCAAACATTTATTCCGACGATGAAGGAAATTCCGTCGGACGCCGAAGTGCCGAGTCATCAATTGATGCTACGTGCCGGTTTCATTCGCCAATTGATGGCGGGTGCTTACACCTATTTGCCGCTCGGGGTTCGGGCATTGAAAAAGGCGGAAGCCATTGTCCGCCAGGAAATGGACGCGACCGGGGCACTCGAAGTCCTTATGCCGGCTCTGCAGCCGATCGATCTGTTCGATCGGACTGGCCGAAAAGAGGCGTTCGGAAACGTGCTGATCAATTTCAACGTCCGTCGCGGAGATCGCAACGTCCATCTGGCCCTGGGGCCGACACATGAAGAAGTTGTCACCGACTTGATGTCTCGGCACATCAGCAGCCATCGTCAGATGCCACTGACCGTGTATCAGATCCAGACGAAATTTCGAAATGAAGAACGTCCCCGGTTCGGGATTCTTCGAACGAGCGAATTTCTGATGAAGGATGCCTACAGTTTTCATTCGTCGCTCGAATCACTGAACGATGTCTATCAAAAGATGTATCGCGCTTACTGCCGGATTTTCGCTCGTTGCGGGCTCGATTACCTGCCGGTCGAAGCCGAAAGCGGTCCGATCGGCGGCGACGCCTCGCACGAATTCATGATTCCTGCGGCGAACGGCGAAGACCGCATCGTTTTTTGCAAGAAGACGAACTACGCGGCCAACCTTGAGCGGGCTGAAACCGGTCGCAAGGCGGCTGCGATCGTCACGTCGGGTGACGCCAGGCCCGTGGCCAAATTGCATACCCCCAATGTTGGCAGCATTGAAACTGTCTGCAAGCTGCTGAAGTGCAAACCGGAAAAGATGGTCAAGACTCTGATTTTCCTCGCGGATGACAAGCCGGTGGCCGTTCTGCTGCGGGGCGACCACGAGGCGAACGAAGGAAAGATCCGCCGGGCTCTGTCCGTGTCACGCCTCGAAATGGCCGATCCTGCGACGATTCTGGAAGTCACCGGAGCGGCCGTCGGATTCGCAGGACCTGTCGGCATCAAATGCCCGATTTTCGCCGACCACGACGTTCCATTCGTCGTGAATGCAATTACCGGCGCGAATGAAGGCGATTACCATCTGGCCAACGTGAATGTCGGACGCGATTATGTCCTGGAAACGACGTTCGATCTTCGCAACGCGGCAGCCGGCGATCCCAGCCCCCGAGGCGATGGGACACTGGAACTCGTTCACGGAATCGAAGTCGGCCATGTCTTTAAGCTGGGTACAAAATATAGCGTCGCGATGGATGCGATGTTTGACGACGAGACGGAAAATCGCCAGCCGATCATCATGGGCTGCTATGGAATCGGTGTGAACCGCATCCTTGCAGGACTCGCCGAAACCCGACACGACGAGCAGGGATTGATTTGGCCCTTGTCGATTGCACCTTACGAAGTGATCGTCAGCGTCATCGGAGCCAACGAAACGGAGACACTGACCGCCGCAGACGCTTTTTACGGTGAACTGATGTCGGCTGGCGTCGATGTGTTACTCGACGACCGCGATCTTCGACCAGGAGTGAAGTTCAAGGATGCCGACCTGATCGGAATCCCCTTACGAGTCAACTTCGGAGGAAAAGGCCTGAAGGAAGGGGTCGTGGAACTCAAGTGGCGAACGTCACCCGATTCCGAACGTATTCCCGTGACCGACGCGCTGAAATCGGTGCTTGACCAGTTGGCCCGCCGCCGACAGTCAGATGCGGCGAGTCTGCCAAGCCGATAGGGAACAGCAGATGATCGTTCCGTAGTTGTTTTTCCTGACCATCTGACGGCGAAAGTCGCCGCCAGATGGTTCTTGTATTGTCGCGTCATCGCGAAAACTGAATTGATGAACGCACTGAACCGACTGCATCGAAACGGGCAGTTGTCATGCCCGTCAACCGCTCTGTTTCAGTTGTGGCCTTCGGAAATACGTCCGCCGGCTGATTTTGCAATGTGAAAAATCGGTGCAATAATCAGTTTGGTACCGACGGGAACATCGTCGGGCATTTGCAATTCAGCGGCCGTCTGATCGGCCAATTGTATTTGTCCATCGCGACGATAGCAGTTGCTGAGCGCCAACAGGGCACGCTGGTTAAACGGTGCCGGGAACATCTGGGCGGCCCGATTCAGCGGCTCGATGGCGTCAGCGAACTTTTCCTGGGCTTGCAGGGCTTCGCCTCGAAACAATTCGGCAATCGGAGCGAATGGCCCCGGATCTGTCAGGTTATTCAGTTGAGCCAATGCGTAGTTCGGAAGTCCAAGTTCGAGATACCCTTCGGCAGCGGCCAACCGCCGAACGATCAATTGCGGATTCATCCTCGTCTCGGTTCCAGCATCTTCAGTAGTCATCGCAGCCTCCGTCCTGTGTTGTAAGAGCGTCCCATGTTGTAGAAGCGTTCCACGTTGTAGAAGACGAAATCACTCACGTCATAGAAGACAAAACACCCGATTGTCAGCAGTCATGTCAGCAAGTTGTTTGCCATTCCGACTTTATTTTCAGATGCACCCGGCGTGCCAAAAGTTTCAGCAGTCTCACGAAAACCTTCATACTCAACAATAGACGTAACTTAGGATACGTCAAGCCCCTTCGGGTTCAGAATTTTCCCAATGTCAAAATGACAAAAAACGAGTCACTTTGGCCACATTCGCGGCAAACAACCGGTTTTCAGCATTCAAATGCGGCATTGCGGTGTTTCGCCAACTTTGATATCAATCCTGCCTTCCATCGAAGATATTCGGACCGACAATTCCAGGGATTGGACTGTGTCGATCCGGAGGCAGGGATGCCGTGTGGTGGGGCAAGGAGATAGCCCGTTGACTGTTGCTTCAATTCAAAGATTGCGGGTGATGTTCGTCGATGACGAACCGGCCATTCGTGACGTGATGAAAATCGAATTGCCGCGCATGGGACACGATGTCGTCATGTGTGAAGACGGCCAGGAGGCACTCAAGGCGCTTGAAAAACAGCCATTCGATGTCGCCATCGTCGACCTTCGCATGCCGGGACTCAGCGGCTGGGATGTGATCGAGCACATCAAAAAAGTGTCTCCGGAAACCGAAATTATAATCAGTACCGGTCACGGCGACATGGATGCTGCGATTCAGGGAATCCGGACCGGAGCGTACGACTTCCTGCGAAAACCCTGGAAGATGATCGAAATCTCGACCGCACTGAAGCGTGTCGCCGAGAAACGAACTCTGACAAACAAGACAATTGCCCTTGAAAGCCGCCTGAAAGCGGTCGAAGGTTCTCCCGACCTGATCGGTCATTCTCCGCCGATGTTGCGTGTCAAAAAATTGTGCGAAAAGATCGCACCGACGGATTCCAGCGTACTGGTCCAGGGAGAAACCGGCACGGGAAAAGAACTGGTCGCCCGACGGATTCATGACCTGAGTCCGCGGTCGAACATGCCTTTCGTTCCCGTGAATTGCGGAGCATTGGCTCAACACCTTGTCGAAAGCGAACTCTTCGGTCACGGAAAAGGGGCCTACACCGGTGCCGACAAGTCTCGAAAAGGATTGATCGAAGTCGCTAATGGCGGGACGCTTTTTCTTGACGAATTTGGTGAACTCGACAAATCGATGCAGGTCAAGCTTCTGCGATTTCTCGAATCGGGCGAAGTGCGGCGTGTCGGCGAGAATGAGGCCTTTCACGTGGATGTACGGGTTGTCTGTGCCACCAACCGCAACATCCAGAAAATGGTGGCCGAAGGGACCTTCCGGGAAGATTTGTACTTCCGGATCAACACATTCGAAATTCCACTCCCGCCGCTCCGCGAGCGAAAAGATGATATCCCGGAACTCGCCCGAACACTGATTGCGCGGTATTTGAAGCGCCGCGACGTTCCCGATTCGATGCTGTCAGCCGATTCGATCGCGGTTCTCAAACAGCACGAATGGCCAGGAAATGTAAGAGAGCTCGCGAACGCACTGGAGCGGGCGCTGATTATGTCAGACGGAGTGACCATCCGCCCTGAAGACCTTCCGAGTCACCTGCTGCGGCTGGCAGGCATCCCTGAAGCGAAAGTCGAGCTGGCGACTCAATCGTCCTCTCCACGGACGCTGCGAGAGATTGAAATGGACATGATTTACAGGGTGCTTGACAGGCACAATGGCGACAAACCCAAGGCGGCAATCGAATTGGGAATTGCTCTGAAAACGCTTTATAACAAGTTGAACGCAGACCAGACGAAAGTGGCCGGATAAAGACTTCTCGTCAGCATCAGCCCGGTTCCGGTTCTTCGGCGAACGGACGCAGAAAACCAGGCATTTTTTCTTTTGGTAATGCATCGAGCAAGTATTCCGCCATGCGAAAATCATCGGGTGTCGTGATTTTCAGATTCAGCGGCGAACCGGTCACGATCCTGACGGCAACCCCGATTCGCTCGACAAGTTCCGCTTCGTCGGTCGGCTGGTCGCTGCCGCGTCTCGCGAACGCATCCAGCAGAATCTGACGCTGAAACACCTGCGGCGTTTGAGCGGCCCACAAGTTCGCTCGCGATACGGTCTCTTCAATCGAATGGTTCGCGTCAGATCGCTTTAACGTGCTCGTCACGGGTGTCGCCAGGATAGCAGCGCCGTGCTGTTCGGCCGCACTGAAGACCTGATCGATCCAGTCCTTCACGATCAACGGTCTTGCTGCGTCGTGAACGGCGACAAAATCGACATCAGCCCGAACTCGTGCCAACGCATTTTGAACCGAGTCGGCTCGTTCGGCTCCGCCAGTGACAACTTCCAGATCCATGAACGCCAGATTCGGGCGGAATTTCTCTTTGAACCATTCCAGATCGTCGGGCGCAACTACAAGGATCGTCTGCACAACATCGTCCCGCCGGACGAATTGTTCTGCGGTTCGGACCCAGACGGGTCGGCCCTTCAGCTCGACAAAGACCTTTTTTCGTTGTTTTGAAAACCTGCTGCTTTTCCCCGCAGCAGGTAAAATCACGGCATATTTCGGCATGACAGAACCTTCGGTGTGATGATGTCAAATTCGGAGCGACAACCAATCTATAACGGATTCTACGCCAGTCACCGAACGACTCAAAGGTTCCGGATCTTGTCGGCTTCTTTCCGGAGATGGAAAATCGTGACGCGACATCGTTATACTGGGCGTTGGAGAGTCATCTCCCGTCACAATTGCCGTTCACACCTTTTCTCTCTTTGGAATTCGAGGTGCATTCATGGCTCTGTTCGAGATTGAGACTGACGCGCATATCATGATTGCCTGGGCCAATGACCAGGCCGGTGCCGAAGCCATTGCGATGGCGAACTATCCGGCAGACCACGTCAAACGAGTCGCTCGGCGCCCGCATGACGTTTGGGTGATCTCAAAACGCCTGTTGGGAATCGAAGGGACGGGCGAACCGTGTGATCGGGCCCGCGAATGCCTCAGTCGTTCTCGCGGCGACAAAGTTCATGCGATTCGGCTCTATATGCAAGACACGGGGACCGACCTGCACGAGGCGCAACGCGTGATCGAAACCAACATGTCACTCGGGTGGTAGCGACAGGTAATTCCGGACTCTCGATTGCCGGTAAACGACCACCGTTCGAGAGACCTGTCAAAAAGGCTCGGGTTCATTCATCACGATTGATCAAGCTTGGTCCATCGCCCAATATTTTTTCGTATTTGCCGGTGGACGATTTCTGATATTTCGTAAACCCGAGCTTTTCCAGATTGCGGTTGCTGATATCGCCTTTGATCGGTCCTCCGGCTGGTCGAGCAAGGCTTGTTGCCGAAATCAGCCGCTCGACGGGTCGTCCCGTTTCAGGATGGGCCGACAGTGGTGATTCACCAATTCGCTGCAAGACCTCGAATACGTCACCGTGGGTCCCGTCGTCATTGATCTCTGCATATTCATAGATTGGCACTGGCGATCCTCGTTTCATTCATCGAAAGCCGGCTTCTGCCGGTCGCAACAGAGCACGACTCGGAGCGCCATGTTCTCTTGCAAGCTGAATTTTTGCAAATTCCACTGTTCAATCTTCAGAGTATAACGCAAATCGTCTCGAACGAGGATATCTCGTGTGACCTGCGAGCTTTGCTTCCGTTCACGGCCTGGGAAGCTGCAAGGTACTGGTACGAGAACGAGCGTGAGATACTCGTCGTAGTGCCACTTCATGGCCGCCTGGAACTCAACATCTCTTTTGCGAATGCCACATCCGGGACCGTGAGGTTAAAATAACCCCGGGAGAACTTCTTGATGATGCCGGGTTTGCCAGATTTTCAAACTGCTGTCGACGACCTGAAAAGCGGGCGGCTCGATGCTGCGGAACTTGCATTTCGACAGATTGTCGATTTGCAGCCGGATCACGCATCCGGTTGGAATATGCTGGGAACAGTATTATTCCAGGCGGGCCGGTTTTCTGAGGCTGTTTCCTGCTACCACCGGGCAATTCGGCTGAACCCGAATGATCCCGTGGTCCACAACAATCTCGGAGCGGTTCTGAAAGAACTGCGAGAGATCCCCCAGGCGATGGCGTGTTACCAGCATGCAATTCGACTGCTGCCGACGTACATCCGAGCCCACTTTAACCTGGGGATTGTTCAGCTTCTGGCAGGGCACTTCGACGAAGGCTGGAACGAGTACGAGTGGCGGATCGAAGACATCGGGCTGCCAAAACCGCCATTACCGAAGTGGGAAGGCTCGACCCTGCAG
>JANXOO010000507.1 GCA_025353525.1 Schlesneria sp.
GTATGATGCCGCCGGAAACATGACGACGATGCCGCAACCCGCGAATCCCGGCAGTTCCTACACCGCCACGTATGATGCCTGGAACCGTCTGGTCAAATTGGTCAACACCAGCAACGGTCAATTGGTCCAGCAAAACCAATACGACGCCAGAACCTTCCGCACGGTGATCTTGTCCTACGCCGCAGGGGTTCTCAGTGAAACCCGACATTCCTATTTCACAAAGAACTGGCGCTGCATCGAAGAGCGAGTCGGTGCTGGAACGACCGCTGAACGTCAGTTCGTATGGGGCACCAGGTACATAGACGATCTCGTCCTCAGAGACCGAGGTTCCGAACGGCTTTACGCTCTGCAAGACGCCAACTGGAATACGACGAGCATTGTTAACACAACAGGTGTGGTTCAGGAGCATTATGCGTACTCGGCCTATGGCACGCCGATATTCCTGACGGGAGCCTTTGGGGCGCGTTCGGCCAGCAGTTTCGCCTGGGAATCACTCTATTGCGGATACCGTTTTGATGGCGGAACGGGATTGTTCCTGGTTCGATTCCGACCGTTGCATCCGTTGGTCGGCGGATGGTGTTCGCGCGACCCACTCATGTCAATAGGCACTCCACATCTCTACGAATATAGTGATGTTCAACCCACTAACAATTTTGATCCCTTTGGACTGCAACCTGGAATACGTGACCCATGGCTGCCTGGGCCTGTTCCGCCGACCTTGAAGCAGCGGTTGGCAAATTCTTCCAATGATACCATTACTATGCCATTTTCATCGGCATGGCAAGAGTTTCGACGACGTACGAAAGCAACCACCGGTCGCAAAAGTTGGTCGACAAGTTGTATCGGGGTAACCGAAAACTGGCTTGGCAGGCAAATCTCCGCTACAAAGCAATTAGATCTCAAGACATGCTTTGACAATATTGCGTCTGCTTTAGATACCCGGCAACGAATGAATGAAAACAACGAGTGCGGAAAGAGCGGCGGATGCAATCGATATGGAAAACCTAAACAGGCACAAGTGATTGGCTTTAAGTATAACATTGATGAAACCAGAGACATACCGGAAGGTTCTGGGCGAGATACTTGTTCGATGTGTGGGAAAATTAGTTGGAACGGAATGAATCCGAGTCGCGGCGGGATCGGTCCTACCGTCTTCGATTTTGGTTATTGGGATGACGATTTACAGGCATTCTGGCACGCAGACTTCGATGAAGCAACTCCTGAAAGTAAGGTGAGAATATCAACATGTATGGCATTTCGTAGTACGCATGAAGGTCAAGATACGATCTATTGTGTCGTATGCGAAGGGGATGGTAAGAACTTATGATACGTGCACCATACGCTCGGGTTGCAGCTACGCTTTTTATCGCGATTGCAATTACGATAGCAGTACTTCGATTGCAGTCGGCTCGAAGAGCCAGCATTCTGGAATCACGGCGAGAAAATTTCCGAATTTGTCTGGAACTCGTAACCGGCGATGATGGACTCCAATCCCCGATCGACCTTTCTACAACTGATGAGAATCGCGAACCTGCGGTGAGTTGGAGATTCCGCAGGTATTTAGAACTTCACCCGGTGCCACGACAAGGTTCTGATTTTAAGGCTAGTTGGAGAGCATCAGTGAATGCTCCATTTCGAGAGAAAATTCTCGCGTTTGCATGTTTCAGCAATTCTCCGATGACCTCAGTGATGGCAGTCGGCGGACACGGAACAGTTTTTGACAAAAGCCTCCTCCGCCCCTTAGCGATCCGAGGAGATACGCTCTTAATCGTGGAGGTCTTCCAAAGGCAAATTCATTGGATGCAACCAGGCGATTTGGATGTTGACGTCCAATCATCGATTATGCCTTCGAGTGATCTGGGTGAAGGTTTTTTCGCAGGTTTTGCAGACGGCTCTGTTTGGAGATTTCGCAAAGAGACTCCAATCGAAGTTGTATTTACATTGGCTAAGATCGAAAGACCAAGAGATGACAACTTTGATCACGAACTTGAAAAATATGTATTATACCGTCCGTTGACTCAGAATTCCGTTCCGGAAAATGCAATTTGGGGGGTCACACCACTTCACCCAGCGGAACCTAATGAATGATTGTTCAGATCACATCGGCTCATATGGAATCAACCGTCAAGCAGATTAACCGACGACTCAAAGGGAGCGAAAAATTCTGGTCCGATGACGGCTGCGAAGCGCTTCTTCAACTCGCGGCAGATCAAATCAGCACGACACAACCGATGGACGTGTTTTGGCGAAACAGGGCGGAAAACCAAACAGGATGCCGAAACTACTCAAAGCACGCCAGTTAACATGCGATAATTCGCAATCCGTGTCGTACACTCGAAATGTCCTCAATCACGTAGACGCCCCCTTCAGAAAGAAACGGTTCCAGCGAATACCAGGCGTGCTCAACTCGGCAGACCCGTTTGGACTTTGCCCTTGGATCTTCTTTTTTGAGCAGCCATTTATGGTGCGAGTTGCGCCGGAGTTTGTGCCACCACCCCGATTCATCCCCGCACCCCGATTCATCCCCGCACTGTAGAGCGACAATTATTTTTCCCGGTCAGCGACAATTAGAATTCCCGGTTTGAGAGTGATTTTGTCTTGAGCTGAGAGAATGGCAATTTTCCGTGAAACGGTGAATTGCGATGACTGAGGATGTCCAGGTACGGAAGTT
>JANXOO010000495.1 GCA_025353525.1 Schlesneria sp.
TCCTCAGGACGCCGAAATGCGATCGCGTTTCGGCGTCGTGCCCCAGGAATTAGCGATCTATCCGGATCTTACTGCGATCCAGAACTTGCGTTTCTTTGGCGGACTGAATGGCCTGCACGGTCGCCGACTTAAGGAACGTGTCGACTACGTTCTGGAATTAACCGGTCTCGCCAAAAACTCCGACTCGACACCATCTACCTTCTCGGGCGGAATGTCGCGAAGATTGAATTTCGGAATCGCTTTGCTGCATGAGCCGGAATTCGTCGTCCTGGATGAACCAACCGTCGGAATCGACCCCCAATCGCGGTCCGGTTTGCTCGACTGCGTACGAGATCTCAGCAAACGCGGGGTCACAGTAATCTATGCGTCGCACTACATGGAAGAGGTTGAAGCCGTCTGCCATCGCGTTGCAATCATGGATCACGGCCGCATGCTGAAACAAGGGACAATAGAAGAATTACTGGACCGAAGTCGAATCGATCTTTGCGTTACGGTGGCGTCGCTTCCTCAGGAACTCGTGGCAAAACTCCCTGCAAGGGTCGAAATCCGCAATGATATCGACGGAAAGACAAGCATCGTAATTCGAGACAGCGTCGAAACCCGAAGAGAAGAACACCCTGGCGATCTGCGAGTAGTGCTGGAACTTCTGGAGAACGCCAGGGTTCCGCTGCAAGAGATCAAAACGCGGGAAACCAGTCTCGAAACTCTCTTTTTGAGTCTGACGGGAAGGAAATTGAGGGACTGAATGGGAGCTTTGGAAATCACCATCAAGGACCTGCGTCTGATCCTGAAGGACAGAGGGGCATTGTTCACATTGCTCGCCTTGCCAGTCGTGTTCATCGCCATTCTGGGAGTGTCGACAGGTCAACTCATTACGACTCGCTCGGAATCAAAGCTGGTCAAGATCGGTGTCGTTGATGAGGATGGGGGCGAATTGTCTGAACACGTCATCCGGGATTTGGCATCCATCGGCGGCTTGAAGGTCGAGAAAGTGACTAACTCTGATGAAGCAAAGTTGCGGTTACAAGATGGACGCAGCAGCGTGGTTGTTATTCTCGGTAAGGACTTTCAAAATCGGATCGACGACCTGGACTTAGGTGATGTGCTCGACAGCGAGCACGGGAAGTTGGCGAAAGGTTTGTCCGCGATCGACATGCAAGTCGAAAGCGCCGTGGAGTTTGTCGGCGTGTCCGAAATCGTGCAATACGTTGTTCTTTCCGCCGTCTTAAGAGTTGTCGCCCCCGAGGTGGCAAAACGTAACACCTTCCTTCGTCGTATGGTTGATCGAATGATCGAAAACCATGAGGCAGAAGCGAAATCGGCAGACAGCCGCCAGCCACCTCCGCCGGAACCCGTGAAACCTGGGCCGAGTATCATATATCAGACTCTGGTTCCTGCATTCATGGTGATGTTCGCATTTTTTCTTGTCAACATCATGGCGAGTTCGTTCATCAATGAACGGAAACTTGGCACATTGAGACGGATTCAGATGTCTCAAATCACCCCGGTTCAATTGCTGTGGGGCAAGACGTTGCCGTTCTTGTTTGTCTCGATTGCACAGAGCCTGCTGTTGTTTCTTTCCGGCAAGATCATGTTCGGAATGTCCTGGGGCTCGTACCCGTTGATGCTGCTCCCCGTGATCCTGATGACCTCCCTGTCCGCGACGGGACTAGGGCTTTTGCTAGCCACGGTCGTTCGTACCGAATCGCAGGTGACTTTGTATTCC
>JANXOO010000541.1 GCA_025353525.1 Schlesneria sp.
GCCATCGTCCCCGGCCATCCCGAAGCGAGTGCCCTTGTCGAACGGATTTTTTCCGCAGACGACGAAACTGTGATGCCGCCAGCCAA
Source organism: Schlesneria sp. (assembly GCA_025353525.1). Taxonomy (GTDB): domain Bacteria; phylum Planctomycetota; class Planctomycetia; order Planctomycetales; family Planctomycetaceae; genus Schlesneria. The sequence continues at coordinate 87 of JANXOO010000541.1, forward strand.
ATCCAACAAGCCGCTCACGAATGAACAAAAACAACTCCTTCGCAAGTGGATCGAAGAAGGAGCCGAGTACCATCCCCATTGGTCGTTAGTCTCCGTCCCAGGCTCGGTTCCGGTCCCACAACCGCTCGATTCGGACGGCTGGATTCGTTCGCCCATTGATGCGTTCGTCCTGGACCGACTTCGCAAAGAAAAGATCGAACCGGCGATTGAGGCGACTCGTGAAAAATGGCTGCGGCGAGCGAGCTTCGATTTGACGGGGCTGCCACCATCGATCGCGGAACTCGACAGTTTTCTCAACGACGCTTCGACCAATGCGTACGACAAGGCAACAACCCGCTTGCTCGATTCACCGGCGTTCGGTGAGCGGATGGCGAATGAATGGCTCGATGTTGCTCGTTATGCAGATACGTTCGGGTATCAGTCAGATCGAGACACTCATTTGTGGCCGTGGCGAGACTGGGTGATCCGTGCCTTCAACGACAATCTTTCGTACGATCGATTTATTACCTGGCAAACGGCGGGCGATCTGATCCCCTCACCAACGCGAGATCAGCGACTGGCCACAGCCTTCAATCGTCTCCATCGCCAGACGAATGAAGGAGGAAGTATCGAGCAGGAATTCCGGCTGTCATACATCGCAGACCGCGTCGTCACTAATGGAACGGCCTTTCTGGGTCTGACCTTCGAATGCGCTCGCTACCACGACCACAAGTACGACCCGATTACCCAGGCCGAATTCTACAAGTTTGCCGCGTACTTCTCGAACATCGACGAACATGGACTCTATTCGCACTTTACCGAGACGGCGCCGACGCCAACTCTGTCACTCTTCGACGGAGACCAGGAAACTCAGCACGACGAGCTGGTCACGAAAATTCGCGCCAAAGAGCTTGAATCAGAACGCGATCGCAGTGACACGAAGAAACGGTTTGAAGCTCATCCACTGTCAAAAGCGGAAATCACCGATGCCGCCGGGTTGATTCGTGCAATCGATGTCGCAGCGTCTGACACGGGTGCTGCCGCACCGAATTCCGGTAACGCAATCGCGAGTACAGCAAAAGTCGCGAGTCTTGCGCCAAAACTGAGAATGACTTTCGACGACGTGAAGCCGACGGGAGAAAACACGCTGGTACCAGGTATTTCCGGACAGGCAATCGGATTCGGCGGTGACGATGCGTTTCCTTGCGCAGGATCGGGGCAGTACGGACGCACCTCGACTTTTTCAGTCTCGCTCTGGGTCAAGCCCTCGGAACACAAGCCGCGTGTCGTCGTACTGCACCAGTCGGTCGCCGCAGAAGATGCCGCGTATCGTGGATATTCACTGGTCCTCGACGGCGGGTTTCCCCGTTTGTCACTCGTTCACTTCTGGCCGGGAAACGCCATTTGCGTCCAGGCGAAGCAGCCAATTCCCGTGAACGAATGGACTCATCTGACGATCATGTGCGACGGAAGCAGTCGTGCGGCCGGTGCCCGGATCTTTATCAATGGCCATCGTGCGAGTGTCGATGTAGTCGAGGACAGCCTGACACGCGACATCAAGTACCGACCGGAATGGGGTGATTCGAATTCAGGCGGCGTCGAAATGAGCCTGGGAGCGCGGTTCCGGGATGTCGGATTTCGAGGCGGCGCAATCGACGAACTGTCAGTTTTTGATCGCGAACTGTCGCCCATGGAAATCCTCCGACTGAGCCTGGAATTTCCGATCCCCGCCACCAATGCATCAAACGCACCTACTGTCCCGGCGGTAACACAAGCCGCCACAGCTTCACCCGCTGTGGCGACCAGCGGCCAACGCGGCGTTGAAGTCACCGAATCGGACCGATTTGAGCACTACCTGCTCCAATTCGACGAACAGTATCGTTCGGCTCAAAAGGAACTTCAAAGCCTGCGAAATGACGAAAATGAATTGATTACCAAAGTTCGCCAGATCATGGTGATGAAAGAGCTACCCGAACCACGTCCGACATTCATTCTGAAACGAGGCGCGTATGATGCGCCGGGTGAGCTGGTCACGGCGGCAACTCCTGCCAGCGTTCTGCCATTGTCGGACGAGTTTCCCCGAAACCGGCTGGGGTTGGCGAAGTGGATGACAGATGACCGCAATCCGCTGACAGGTCGAGTGACCGTCAATCGCTTCTGGAGCCTCTTCTTCGGACGGGGACTGGTGGCAAGCGTTGAAGACTTTGGCGGACAGGGGCAACCCCCCTCGCATCCGGAACTGCTCGACTGGCTGGCACGCGACTTCATGAATGGCGGCTGGGATGTCAAGGACTTTTGTCGACGGATTGTCCTGTCATCCACCTATCGTCAATCGTCCATTCCGCGCGACGCAAAACTCTATTCCGACGACCCCGACAATCGGTTGCTGGGTCGAGGTGCGCGGTATCGTTTGTCGGCAGAACAGTTGCGTGACAATGGACTCGCCGTCAGCGGATTACTCGTCCCCAAACTCGGCGGCCCCAGTGTCATGCCGTACCAGCCGGCGGGGCTGTGGGAAGAGGCGGGGACGGGCAAAAGCTATCAGCAAGCAACGGGAGAAGGGCTGTACCGTCGCAGCATGTACACTTTCTGGCGACGCACATCCCCACCTCCCAACATGTTGACATTCGATGCCACTGGTCGCGAAACCTGTACGGCTCGCCGCGAGAGAACGGCAACGCCCCTGCAAGCGTTGGTGTTGCTGAACGACCCACAGTTTGTCGAAGCCGCTCGAGTGCTCGCGGAAAAAATCATTAAATCGCATGGCGGCGACGTAGACGCGAGAATCATTGCTGCATTCCGGACCGTCACCAGTCGCCGTCCGCTTGATCCCGAGCTGAAGATTTCATCACAACTGTATCGCGAACAGAAAACGCATTTCGACGCAGTACCCGATCAGGCGCGAGATCTGTTGGCGAACGGAGAATCGAAACGGGATCCGGCACTGGACGCGGCCGATCATGCGGCGATGACAATTGTCATCGAAACACTGATGTGCTTTGATGAGTGCGTCATGAAGCGATGAACCGGGTTGGTGATCCCGGCACGCCGACCGCTGACACGCCAGTGGATTTCTCCACCGCGTATCGTCGAAAGAGGA
>JANXOO010000543.1 GCA_025353525.1 Schlesneria sp.
TTACAGGAAGCCAACCTGAATTGTTGAAATGCCTGATTTGCGACCGAAATCTGTTTTCCTTGATTTTTCTCGACGCGACGTAAGTGTTTTAATTGTATGAAATTACGACGCGAGGGTGAGGAAGAGTGCCACTGACGACGAGCTTCTCACTGCTCGCGGTACATGATCCGGCCTTCGCGAATGACCGTTTTTCACAGATTTCGATATCCGTTACCACGTCGTCCGGGATGTTTTACGGGTACGCACCCAATGCAAAAGCCTGGGCATACGGCGTGCATGGGTGACACGTCAGAATCAGGCCGCTCGCTGAAGCTTTCCGACGATACGTTCGAAATCGTCGTTTGAAGCAAAGTCGATAACGATTTTGCCTTTGTCCTTCGATTTGCCGGTCAGCTTGATCTCGACGCTCGTTCCCAGCCAGTCACGAAGCTGGTTTTGAAGCCCTGCAACGTGCGAGGTATGGTTAACCGGCAGCGTCGCGGGTGAATCACCTGAACCTGGAAACGGAACGACATCGGCTTCTTTTGGCGTCAAAAGTTCGCGAACCGCCTCTTCTGTCTTGCGGACTGAGAGTGTTTCTTTCTGGATTCGTTTTGACAAATCGATACGGGCTTCGTCGCCTTTCAATGCCAGCAAGGCACGCGCATGTCCGGCACTGATTTTGTCAGAACGAAGGTCGGATTTGACCAGATCGGGCAATTCCAGCAGCCGCAGCATATTACTGACGGTCGAGCGTTCGAACGACAGCCGTCGGGCCAGATCTTCGATCGTGCAACCGAATCGCTTCAGATAATCCTGAAACGCAATCGCTTTTTCCAGCACGTTCAAGTCCTGCCGCTTGAGATTTTCTTCAAGAGCGACTTCGCTGACCTGTTGATCGGACAGGTTCAAGACACGACACGGAACCTGACTCAACCCCGCTTTTTTCGACGCAATCAGCCGCCGTTCGCCAGCGATCAATTGATAACCGTCTCCTGCAGCGCGGACAAGAATCGGCTGCAAGACGCCGTGCTGACGAATGCTGTCGACCAATTCGTTCAAGGCGGACTGGTCGAAGTCCTGACGCGGCTGGAACGGGTTCCGATCAATCAGTTCGACGGCAATTTCCGTTTGGTCGCCCGAGGTGATCTCGTCCGTACCCCCCATCGACGATGTACCGAGTAATGCATTAAGTCCGCGACCGAGTCGGCGGCGGGAGGGTTCCTGAATGAACGATTCTTGACCGGGTTGCTCGTCCATGATTCTTTCCTTGGCAATAGACCTGAACGCCTTGCGATCCGTCGCGGCGTGATATCACTGAAACACAAAATGTAAGGCGCTTGAAGAGATCACGATTCTAGTCGCGACTGCAAAAAGTGGACAAGAGGAACTTGCGAAGGTTTCTATTTTGCGATGCGAAACAGCAAAATCTTCGGCATGGCTCGGTGATTTGCTGCACCGAATCCGTTGCCGAGCGAGTCCATTTCGACCAAATGGCTGGGATGAATCTCACTCTGGCCAGAAAAATCGACTGGTTCCAGTTTCGCCAGAATCCCTGGACTTCCTGGTTGATCCGGCAATTGTTGTCCGCAGACCAGGTATTTCGGCAATGTCACGGGTTTGCGAACGACATCAAAGTCCTGAATCGGCAAAACGTACTGCAAGCCTTGGGCGCGAAGTCCAAATACAAGTGCCGGTTCTCCATACACGAAAACGACGGCTCGATCGTTGGATAAATTGCGAGAACCAGTTTCCAGAGCGATGGTTTTCGCAATATTCGCGGCGGCAGTCGCAAAACAGGTACGATCCTGCCACGCATGCGATGTCCCCTGAACGGATCGGACAACACAATTGGTGACGACCCAGGCGACCAGTAACCATTCGGCGCAACCGGGCGTCCACACTCCGACGATTGAGGTTGTTGAATTCGATGACACTGATTTCCCTGACATTGATGAAGTGTCTGGCCCTGAGTACGAATGAGACCGATTTCGCCAGAGTTGAATGGCCAATCCGATTCCAATCCAGATTGCCACCAGCCAGGGAAGAACCAGTCGCGGATACGGGTGATAAAACGGCGTTGCGACAGTCAGTCCGCAATACCATGCGGCAAAAAGGCATGTTCCGATCCGATCACCAGCGGTGGTTGCGGTCCGAATTCTCAGAAATAATGCAATTCCGACGACGACAAGCATCATCACCGTTGTCATGCAAGGAATAATTCCTGCCACCGCCAGCGGGGTTGTCTGGCCGGAATTCGCTGGGACCTCTATCGGTAAATCAGATTCTGGTCCCGATGTACGCGGATTGGTCGATTCGTCAGGGTCGTTTTTTGCTGATTTTGCAGTGAAATCTCTGGGCCGCTCGGTCAACATTCCAAGCCAGTTCTCATAAAGTCCGATGTGCCCGGCCTGTCGAATTGCCGAATCGCCCCAGCCGAGAAGTCCCACGACGTATCCGCGATGATTCGCGGCAACCGCCGCATACCCGCCCCGGGATTGAAGGCTCCACAATACCGGAGACCAGACGATAGCTCCGATCCCTGCAATCAGAATCCAGCACGCCAGGCTTCGTCGAATTTGCCGTTCGGCACACGGCGTCAGAATTTGCCAAAGTGCTCCACCAGCAAAACAAATCGCCAGCGGAAGCCATCCGTTGTACTTCGTCCACCAGGCGAGTCCCGTTAATCCGCCCGCAAATATGATTTCCCTCCAGGGGATTAGTCGCGAAACGGATTCTGGCCGTGTTTTTCGCCGCGCTCCCCTGGATTCAATGGGAGTAGCGATTCGCACAAATGTCAGCCATCCGAAATACGCTGCCCACAAAATGAACAGGCAAACGGGAACATCGGTTAACGCCGCACGACTATAGCTGGCGTGGAAATCACTCGTCGCCACGAGCCATGCAGAAGCGATCCCGGCGGCTGGCCCGAACCACTGGCGTCCGACCCACCACACCGAAGGAATCATCGCGATTCCGGCGATCAGGCAAGGAATCACAGGAATGATTCCCGTCGGTGTCATCCCGCAAACATTCGCGAGAAACATCGTCCATTCGATCGCCGTCGGTAGTAGCGGAGGCGCATATAAATGTTGAGCGGGATACGGGTCGCCGAACCAGAAATTTGACGCGTAGACGCCCTCATCAAAGTGCTCGATCGCAATCCGCCAGGGGACGCACAAGCGCAATGCAGCTCCGAAAACGATGGCTCCGAAAAGCCAAATTCGTTCTGTTCGTGAGATTTCAGGTCTCGGAAGTGTTGTCGTGCTGTCGGACATAGGCAGAAAGGATATCGCACCGAGGGTTGGATCGTCTTCCCCAAGCCCCTATGATAGTGATTCAACCGCAGTCCTGAGCTCACAAATTTCAGTTTTCAAGGAGTTATTTCCGATGTCGAATCCCGATCTGATGTACGACGAAGCCATTGCACTCAAGGACAAGGGGAACCTTCCTGCTGCCGTTGAGAAGTTGCACGAGATTGAAGTGATCGCCCCAACCCATTCGCTGACACAATCAGCCCTCGCAATCATGCAGCAAAAACTGGGGAAATTCGACGAAGCGATCGCCCATGCGAAAAAAGTTGTCGAATTGAACCCGAACGACTCGTTCTCGCAATCTCAATTGTCCGTCATCTATCAGCGATGCGGTCGCATTCCGGAAGCCGAAGATGCACTGGCACGAAGCCGCACAATGACCGCGGGTGGCGGTTGCGGCAGCGGCGGTTGCGGACACCACTAATCGGCTGAACCAATCGGCACTGTCATGACTGGTATCATGCCAGTGCCGATGTGGATTGTCGGATATCTCGCAAGTCACACGGCTCACCCGATGGACGACGTTAGCCCGCACGACGACAGAAAACGCAAGCATTACAGAGTCGAGGGAGTTAATGCCTGCCATTTTCGGCTGGTTTTTGAACGCGCTGTATCTGCTGTTTCTGATAGCAGTCTCGCCTGTGCTGGTTTTTCGCCGAATTTCGCGGGGGAAGTATCGGCGCGGCTGGCGCGAAAAACTGACCGGCCAGTTAACTCGCCAACATCCCGACCAAATGTGTCTGTGGTTTCACGCTGTCAGCGTCGGCGAAGTGCTTCAACTGCAAAAGGTACTCGAAGAAGCCGAGTCCCGATTCCCCTCTGCAGAACGTTTCGTTACCGTCACCACCGAAACCGGCTACGATGTCGCTAAGTCGAAATATCCCCGGTCGACCGTTTCATACTTCCCGCTCGATTTCACCTGGGCTGTCGAACAAGCGTTGACATCCGTCAGGCCCGATCTGATCGTCCTGGTCGAACTTGAGCTTTGGCCGAATCTGATCTTTGCAGCGAAGCGTCGAAAGATCCCGTTGGTTCTCGTCAACGGTCGGATGGGCGAGAACAGTTTTCGCGGCTACTCGCGGCTGAAGCCGCTGATGCGACGCTTACTGTCGTGTTTTGAAGTCCTGGCAGTTCAGAACGAGACCTATGCCGAACGTTTGAAATCACTGGGGGCACCTGAAGACCGCGTCGTCGTCACAGGAAATATCAAATTCGATCGCGTCGAATCGGATCGTAACAATGCCAAAACAGCAGAAATCCGTCGCGGCTTTCGAATCGGTGACAATGACCTCACGCTGATCGCCGGAAGCACACAGGAACCGGAAGAGGAGTACGCACTCGACGCCTGGCTGGCATTGCGAGCGGAATTTGACCGGCTACGGCTGATTCTCGTCCCTCGTCACAAAGAGCGGTTCGACGACGTTGCGACATTGATTCAAAAACGGGGATGTCGGGTGATCCGTCGCAGCGAACCCGGTTCACCGTCGATTTCTGCTGATGAACGGAAACCTGCTACGGTTCCCGAGGTGGCACTGCTCGACACACTGGGAGAATTGGCTGCCTGTTGGGGGGTGGCTGACATCGCGTTTGTAGGAGGCAGTCTGACTCAACGTGGCGGTCAGAACATGATTGAGCCCGCCGGATACGGGGCGGCCGTCCTGTTCGGTCCCAATACATGGAATTTCAAAGATGTCACAGAATCACTGCTGACGCATCAGGCTGCGCGAGTCATCAACGGTCCTGACGAACTGCGAGAAACCGTCCGCCAGTTATTGCAGCATCCCGACGAACGTGCGCGACTCGGCCAGGCGGCACGAGACTTTGTCGCATCACAAAGCGGCGCCACGCAGCGGACGATGGATCTGATGGCAGCCGTCGTTAAAAGCCGGACTCTGGAACAACAAGACTTGCAACCGCCGGACAGCCGAGCTTCCCGCCGAAAGAGTCGATGGCAGTTTTTGAAAGGACTTCTCTTTCTGATCGTGGCGATCTTTGTCGGGATGCGAGCCGTCGAATTGTGGAAGTCAGCCCCGTCGGTTTCAATTCGAATCGATGCCCGGTGGCTGGTGCTGTCGAGTCTTTTCTATTTCGCCGGATGGTTACCCTGTGTCTGGTTGTGGCGTGCGATGTCAAGGTCGATGAATCAGCCGCTCGACTGGTGGAACGCGTTACGTGCGTACTATGTCGGCCACCTCGGGAAATACGTTCCGGGTAAAGGGCTCGTGCTTGTCATTCGAGGTTCGATGACAAAAGAAGCAGACATTAATCCTTTCGTCGCTGGCTTCGCTGCGGCCTGTGAAACGCTCGTGTTCATGGCGACTGGCGCGGCGATGGCTGTTGCGTTTTTTCCACTGATTGACGGCTGGAAATTGCCGATCCGGTTACCCGGATTTCTGAATCGATTGCAACAGATGCCGTTTCTCGCACCTGTGATTGTTCTTATCGTTTTTGTATCAACGGCACCCGTTAGCGCGGGGTTGTTTACGGCCCTGGGACGAAAAACATTGCGACTGGATGGTCGGGCGGGTGATGTCCCGCCATCGATCCCGGCACGTTTGGTGATCTGCGGCGTGATTTCGTCGTCGATGGCGTGGATATGTCATGCACTGAGTCTGGGCTGTGTCCTGCAATCGGTCGCAACAGTCCCCTTTGAAATGACGAATTTCCCGACATGGCTGGTTGCCTGCTCCACGTCGACGGTTGCAGGGTTCGCGGTGCTGATCGCACCGGGTGGACTTGGGATTCGCGAAGGTTTTCTCGTCGAATTCCTGAAAGGCGACCCCGCGATCGGTCCCGCAGTCGCTCTGGTTGCTGCAGGGCTGTTACGAGCCGTCTGGTTCGGGACAGAACTGGTCGCAGCGGGCATTTTATTTGCGGTTGGCCCATCGATTAAAAAACGGGACGACATCGCTTCTGAAGGAAGTCGCGATGC
>JANXOO010000595.1 GCA_025353525.1 Schlesneria sp.
CTGTTCAGAGCCATCGAACGCGTTTTAGGACGTTTAAAATTGCAGGGGCCGACCAAGGCACTCGACGACATCGATTCCGACACGATGCAGGTCTCGTCAGATGTGGAGATCGCCCCGTGGAGCATGGAAGCCGCACTGAAACGCTTCCAGGGGAACCGTCAATTCTTGACGGAATTGGCGGTCACGTACATCAGCACTATTCCCAAAATGATGATCGCCCTTGAGTCGGCAGCGTCAGATCACAATTGTGACGCGATCGGCGAGGCAGCACACACCATCAAAGGCTCCGTTATCAACTTTTGCGCGAACCCGGCTTTTGAAGTCGCTCTTCAATTGGAAATCGCTTGCCGAAAACGAGCGATGTCCGTACTCGATCCGTTAATTCCCAAACTCGTTCGCGAAATCAATCGACTCAATCTCGCGATCCGACGTGAATTGGGACTGGAACACAAGAATTACGACGAAGTCGGCGTTGAATTACCAGGTCACGACCGAAAGGCCGCGATCCTCAGCCCCCACGTCAGGTTCAAGCCAGTCGACGGCGGGGCAGTCGCGGGGCATCAGTCCGGCACCGCGAATAAAGTTTGCGAGTAACGATCGGCCGGCCTGAGTCAGCACCGATTCGGGGTGAAACTGGACACCGAATAGCGGACGCGTCCTGTGCTGAAGTGCCATAATCGTCCCCTCGTCCGTACGAGCCGTGACGACCAGATCTGTCGGCAATGTTGATTCTTCAACAATCAACGAATGATAACGTCCCACGCGCAATGGCGAAGGGAGCCCTGCGAAAAGCCCTTTTCCTGAATGCCTTACAAGTGAGCTTCGACCGTGGACCGGTTCCGTCGCTCGCACGACAGTCCCGCCCAGCGCTGCGGCAATGGCCTGATGTCCCAGGCAAACGCCCAGGATCGGAACCGATTCACTCAATCCGGAAATCAATTCGACGGAAACCCCCGACTCAATCGGAGTGCAAGGGCCCGGTGAAATGACAATCGCCTGTGGAGCCATCTTCCGGACTGCATCGACATCAACGGCATCATTGCGTACGACAACGGTCTCGCACCCCAGTTCTTCAAGGTATCGAGCCAGGTTGTAAACGAAGCTGTCGTAGTTATCGATCAAGAGCAGCATGACGAAGTTTGTACCCCACGATCGCGGTATAGAAAATAAAATACGATTCTTCAGAATGTCAATCAGCCGCCCTGATAATACACTATCCCTGAAATCAGGGGCCATACAAGCGTCGGAACAACCATGCAGAGCTGGGATATTTTTTGTGCCGTCGTTGACCATTACGGCGATATTGGCGTTTGCTGGAGACTGGCACGTCAGTTGGCGGACGAATTCGACGCCAGGGTTCGACTTTGGGTCGATGATCTCGAATCCTTTTCGCGACTGTGCAGTTCAGTGTCTTGCGACGCCGCCCGGCAACAGATCGGTTCGATCGAAGTTGCTCACTGGTCATCGGACTTTCCCGAAGTTGATGCCGCCGATGTGGTGATCGAGGCATTCGCCTGTGAAATTCCTTCCGTCTATGTCGCAGCCATGTCGTGCCGGACGATCCCCCCGATCTGGATCAACCTGGAATACCTTACTGCAGAAGGCTGGGTCGATGGGTGCCACTTGCTGCAGTCACCCCAGGCGGGAACCCGATTGACGAAATATTTTTTCTTCCCCGGATTCACGACCCGAACCGGTGGGCTGATTCGCGAACGCAATCTGATGGCGATGCGATCGGCCTTCGGAGCAAAGGAAATCGTCGATTTCCGTCATCGGTTGGGTATTCCTGCGGGGACTGAAGCGGAACTTTGCGTCTCATTGTTCTGTTATGACAACGCGGCGCTGCCGGAATTGTTGCAATGCTGGTCCGAAGGGCCAATGCCCGTTCGCGTCTTCGCAGCCCCCGGTGCCGCGACAAATCAGGTGACCGACTGGTTTGGGCAAACTGTGGCCGAAGTGCCACTTTTCCGTCAAGGCCAGCCGATTTTGACAGCCGGGCCGTTTCAGAGAGGGTGCCTGACAGTTCATCTTCTTCCCTTTTTGCCGCAGTCCGAATATGACCATTTACTGTGGGCGTGCGACATCAACATGGTTCGCGGCGAAGATTCGTTCGTTCGTGCCCAGTGGGCCCGGCAACCTTTCATCTGGCAGATTTATCCTCAGGCCGGGAATGCACACATCGTGAAACTGACAGCTTTTGCGGACCGATATCTCGAATCCTTTGATGATGCTGACGTTGTGCGACACTGTTTCGAGGCATGGAACGGGGCCGGAAATATCGGATCTGCGTGGCGGGATTTCGCTGCAAAACGCGTTTCCATCGGATTGCACGGCAATCTCTGGGCTCGCCAGCTTGACCGGACGAGTGATCTTGCCAACAATCTGGTTCGTTTCGTGAGTGGAGACTGAGGCCAATACTTTGATGCTTGGCGTCCCTTGGCGTTCACGATTGCCAGTGACAAAAAAACAGCGTTGTCCGTCAGAATGGAAAATGAGCAATGAGTGTCAAGATCGCCAGCGAACTTCAATCGGGAAACGTCATTATTGTCGAGAATTCTCCCGTCGTCGTGCAGAAGGCTCAAATCAGCAAGTCGGGCCGCAATTCAGCGGTGGTTAAAGTTCGCACGAAGAACCTGATGACCAACCGCGTCTCGGAATTGATTTTCAAGGCAGACGAAAAACTCGAAGGAGTGATGCTCGACAAGAAGGAATGTACGTATTCCTATTCGGCTCCTCCCAATCACGTTTTCGTCGATGCGGAATTCAATCAATACGAAATCGACGCAGAAAGCATCACGGACCTCGAAAAATATCTGATTCCCGATATGACGGACATTTGTGAAGTGACGTTTTACGAAGGCCGTTCGATTTCGGTCGTGCTTCCCAAAACGATCATTCGCGAAGTCGAATACACCGAACCCGTGGTGCGCGGCGATACGTCAGGCAAAATCTCCAAGACGGCCGTTCTGAAACACACGAAGCATGAACTGCAAGTGTCGGCGTTCGTCGAAATCGGTGACAATATTGAAATCGATACCGTCACCAACGAATTCAAACGTCGCTGCACGTGATTTTTGAAGGCTCGCTGGTTTTTTGAAGAAAGAAACAGGGGCCAATTGAGCTTGAAAGAAACAAGGCGAGCAGAAGAAATTCTGGCTCGCCTTGTGAATTAATGGACCCGTTGTCCCGGTTTGGCGCCGCTGTCGGGATTGAGCAGGTAAATCTCCTGTCCCCCTGCTCCAGCGGCCAGAACCATCCCTTCGCTGATTCCAAATTTCATTTTACGCGGTGCCAGGTTGGCACACATAATCACCAGGCGACCGACAAGGTCTTCAGGCTTGTAGGCACTCTTGATTCCGGCGAAGACGTTACGAGTCCCCTCGCCGCCCAGGCTAAGCGTCAACTGAAGCAGTTTGTCGGCTCCGACAACGGCATTGGCAGCGACAACACGGGCGACGCGCAAGTCGACTTTGGTGAAATCGTCGATCGAACAGTGTTCTGCGACCAGCGGTTCATGAGCCAATGGTTCGGGGCCGTCGTTCCAGGGCGACGATGCACCGCCGTCGGCGGAGCTGTCAGGGACGTTTTCAGGAGCGGATTGTTTGACTTCATCGAGCATGGATTGGACCTGTGCGAGTTCAACTCGCTTCATAAGGTGTTCGAACCGGGAGACGCCCGTTCCGGTGAGCGGCGTTTGTGAATCATTCCAGCTTTGAATCGGTTGCTG
>JANXOO010000628.1 GCA_025353525.1 Schlesneria sp.
TGTCTTTCGTGCTGAGGCAACCGACGACTATGACCTGGGCTCGCCTCATCTGGGGGCGAGTGTTCGTCGGACGATCACAATCGTTTCTCGCGACGAGAAGCAGAAAGAACTCGCATTACGCGCGGGGGGATTGCTTGAAGATCTCGAACAGGCGACCCGTCAGCAGCAGCGGGCTCGCCAGCAGACTCAGGAATTGCAAACTCAACTCGAAAATGTGGGGACATTGCGCCCACAGGACACAGATCAGTTGCAACGAACTGAACTCGAACAACGTCAAGCGGCATCGAGGTTAACGCACCCGGCCGATGGTGTGGAAATACAGGCCCGGCAACTCCTTGACGAACTTCGATCGAACCGACTTGACGATGCCGGAACCGAACAGCGACTCGAACGACTTTCAAACGAGATCGGACGACTCGGTCGAGACGAACTGCCGCAGGCAGAAAACGCATTGTCGCGAGCACAAAAACTGGCGGAAGAACATGCTGATACACCTGAGCTGAAACCGCTGAAGGCGGCACTGGACGAAGCACAGGCGCAGCAGACCCGGTCGCTGGAAACATTGTCCGATTTACAAGATTCACTCTCGGAATGGCGAGACCGTCGCGAGGTCAATCGGGATCTCGATTCGGTCGTCGCGGAACAGGAAAAGATCCAGCAGGATTCCGCAGAGATGGCGGGGCAAACAGTGTCGAAAACGTCTGCCGAACTGACGCCACAGGAAAAAGCCGAACTTGGAAAACTTGCGGATCGCCAGCGAAAAGTGGCGGGGCAACTGGAACAGTTCCGCAAGCGACTTGATCAGACCGCCGAATCGATCAGGAAGAACGATCCCGAAGCCGCCGGGAAAATCGTCGAAGCCGAGAAAGAACTCGCTCAGAAGGGAACGGCAGGCAAGCTCGACGACGCGGCGAGAAATATCGCCGAGAACCGTATGGGCGAAGCGGCTGCGGGTCAACAGAAGGCAATGGACGAGTTGCGTGACATTGAACGGATGATGAAGCGCAAGCCGAACGAAGACACCGAACAGTTTCTGCAACAGACTCAGGACGCACTGCAGGAATTCCGGCAATTGCGAGACGAACAACAGCAACTCGCCGATCGGGCACAGGACGTCTCTGAACAGGAAGATTCGCTCGAAAAACAGAAGCAACTGGACGAATTGAAACTCGACCAGGAGGAGCTTGCCGAGCGAATGGCGAAAGCAGAACGCAAGCTCGAGCGACTCCGTCTGCGAGGTCCGGCACAAGCCGCGCATCGTGCTCGCAAGCGATTAACCGAGATGATGAAGCACATGCAGGATGCGGATGACGGCGATGAGATGCGACAGGCGATGGATGAGGCACTTGACGACCTCGAACAGGTCGAACGTGAACTTGTACTTGAAAAACGGATTGCTCAAGAGAAGCTGGCGTTTGAACAACTTGAGAAAATCGAAGACGAACTCAAATCGCTGCGGATGCGGCAGGAGGCTTTGATTGTCGAAACGATTCGCCTTGACGAAGCCCGAGGCGAGGATGGACGAATCACTCGCGGACAAAAGAAGTCCCTTCTGGAGCTTGCGGAGACCGAACGATTGCTACAGCATTCTGCCGGGCAGATGGCGCAACGCATGGCTTCGGTAGAAGTCTTTTCGCTGGTGCTGCAGCGACTGGGACGCACATTAGGACTCGCCGCAAACCGATTGGGTGCGGACGATACATCTGCTGCGACGTTGAGTCTGGAACGGGATGCACTTCGCAAACTGGACAGCCTGCTTGCAGTACTCAAACAGGAACAAAAGAAACAGGAAAAACCGCAGCAACCTGAAGAGAAACCCGAAGAGCTGTCTGAAGAGCCTGGAGAGCGGAACGAGAAGCCACAGGACGCACAGCCACCTGGCGATTCGATTCCGCAATTGGCACAGTTGAAGCTGTTGAAGTCGTTGCAAGAAGAGTATCTGGATCGAACGGCGTTGCTCGAATCATTCCGTGACAAGTCCGGGAAACTCCCGGAGTCAATGGAGACTGAAAAGCAGGAATTGGCTCGTGAGCAGGCGGAACTGGCTGACTTTGCCCGGAATCTGGTTGCAAAATTCATGAAACAGCAACCTGACAGCGATCCGCCTGACAACAAGGGTGCCGAACCGCCAAAAAAGAAGGCACAGGACAAGAAGCCTGAGAATGACGATGATCCTGCCAAAATTGATTTGTGAACGTGATTGAAATCAATGATCGAACATCCCCGCTGGAACTGGAACGATCACGCCAATGATGAGACCTGGACTGAACATGGGAAGAAAGGGCGGACAAACGATGAGCGGACGGTTGCGAAGGCACTTTCTTTTATATTGTATGGCATTTTTATTATCGGTGTTGCCCGGGATTGGTGCTGATGATAATTCGCCAGCCGTCGATGAAAAAATCGGTGAAAAGCCGGCGGTCGAGCCTGGGCCCGATTTGACACCCAAAGAGAAGTCATTGCTGGAAAAGTTGCGCGACGAACTGCTGGAAGAAGTCGACGATGTCCCCGGAGGGAACCCCGATCCTTCGAAACAGGGCGACGACAAAATGGACCGCGCCGTGAAGGGGATGCGCAGTGCAGGAGGCAAGCTGGACGAAGGTCTGACAACTGAAGAGACCCAGAAGATCCAGAAGCAGGTCATTCAGGACCTGGAAGACATCATCAACCAACTCGAAAATCCACCACCTCCTCCGCCGAAACAGAATGGCGGTGGCGGTGGTGGTGGTGGTGGTGGTGG
>JANXOO010000681.1 GCA_025353525.1 Schlesneria sp.
CCGATTTTGCGGGTGAAACCCTCGTTGGAGACGCTTTTGGGGCTCGTGGCTCAGGTTTATTCGCTGCAAAAAATGCGTCAGTCCCCGGCCCGTGAACGTTTACCGGACACCCGCTTGAACGGCATCCGAAGCCGACGAGCAGCACATGTTGTCCTGCACGGCTTCGGCAAACATCAAGCTGGAGTCAGTCATGCACGCAACTTGTATTCGTCAGGGTCGAATGGTGAATAGGTACACACACGTTTATGATAATAAAAAGTGTGGCTCCGAGTGAACGGAAATCCTTTTTTGCGCATGGCCGTAGCTCGGTTGCGTTCATCACGAACGCCTGGTCGACTCAGAACGCGGGCTCTATGTCAACAATGGACCGCAACGCCTTGGCCATTCACCAAGTGTCTGGCAATTCTTTCTGGCGATCCTGAGTTTTTGCATTCATTGGGTTTGTTACTTATCTCTTTGGAAGCGAAGTCCAGTAGCTTCCCGATTGGTTGCAGTCGCGCAGTTTGATGATCGCGGCGACCGCGTCAGCGTTGTTGGAGTCCTGAGAGTGGACGATCAGAGAGGAGGAGTGCTAGACTGGCGACTTGCCAACTGCGGTCAAGAATGGTGATGCCATCGGCGCTGGGGCAGTGGCGGTCTCAGCAATCTCGATTGATCGCCGGTTGGACATGGTCGCCGTCCCCAACCTTCTTTGGAATCTCCTATTCCCATGTTGACCCTCCCATTTCGATGGTCGTTGATTCTTGGTTTGTTCATGACGACGTCTGCGTTCACGGCGGAAGTGGCGGACGAAACCGGGTTTGTGTCGCTGTTCGATGGCAAGACGCTCGAAGGTTGGGAAGGCAACCTCAAGATGTTCCACGTCGAAGAAGGCTCGATCGTCGCCGGGACATTCGACGCCGTGATTCCGAACAATGAATTTCTGTGTACGAGGAAGCAATACGCAGATTTCGAGTTGCGGCTGCAAGCTCGTCTGCGTGGCGAAGGCAAGAACGCAGGAGTTCAGTTCCGGACCAAACGCATCCCCGATCATTACGAAGTCAGCGGATATCAATTCGATATCGGGATGATGCAAGACACCTCCATTTGGGGCTGGTTGTACGATGAATCACGCCGCAAAACATTTCTGTCCGGGCAGGATTCCGCCACGCCCGCTAAAGTCAACACGAACAGTTGGAATGATTTGGTCATTCGCTGCGTTGGGCCACAGATCACGATGTGGATGAATGGGCAAAAAACGGTCGACTACACCGAAGCCGACCCGGCGATCGATCGACATGGAATCATCGGGTTGCAGATTCATTCCGGTGCTCCTGCTGAAGCGCGATACCGAAACATCCGAATCAAACAATTGGGTACGGACGATTCGATCCGCGCCGCTGCGGCTTTACCAGTGAACCCGGAAAAACTGGCCGCTGTGAATCAGACTGCAGACGACCTGATGCTGATCTATGCTGGCGATATCATGCTGGCCGACCTGCCTGGCAAGGCGATTGCGCGAGGGATCGATCCGTTTCAGGAATTTGCCGAAGTTCTGAAAAACGCCGACGCGACGATCGGCAATCTTGAATGCGTCGTGGCATCTCACGGAGTGCCCGAGCACAAGCCCTGGGTGTTCCTCGCAAATCCTGCCGTACTTCCCGTGCTCAAGCGACATTTCGGAATTGTCTCTCTCGCGAATAATCATACCGGGGACTTTGGACATGAGGCATTTCTTGAACAACTGAAATTACTGGATGAACACAAACTGGCCTATTTTGGCGGAGGACGGAACTGTGCTCAGGCCCGCATGCCTCACCTGTTAAACATCAAAGGGCTGCGGATCGCGCTGCTTGGTTACAATGAATTCAAACCCCGCAATTTTGAGGCAGGGCCCGATTGGCCGGGAGTAGCATGGAGCGTTGACGAGCACGTTGTCGCGGATATCCAGGCGGCACGCTCGCGCCACAAGGCCGATCTGGTCATTCCCTACATGCACTGGGGCTGGGAGAATGAACCGGCAAACGATCGACAAAAGCAACTCGCCAGAATCATGATCGACGCGGGTGCCGATATGGTGATCGGCGGTCATCCGCACGTCACGCAAGAGGTCGAATACTATCAAGGCAAACTGATCGTCTACAGCCTGGGAAATTATGTCTTCGACGGGTTCGCAGAGGGGCCCGAGCGACTCGGCTGGCTGGTTCGTCTGCGGATGAACAAACAGGGACTGGTCGCATGGGATACTGTCGTAGCCCATATGGACGCCGAAGGAATCCCGCATTTGATGCGAGACACACCGGCTCCATCGGGATCGGCGGGCGGGGACAAGATTGAAGATCGATGTGCCCTGGTCAACTCTCCGCTCACGTCGTTCAAAAAGTAAAATGGACAGGCCATTTACGAATGTGGCAGAATCGTCCGTCAAGCCGGGCGGTGTGACACGCTTTTCAAGTCTGTCCCTGGACGGCACCAGGACGACACCTGAATCAGAATGGATTTTAATATGGCAGTATCGCGGCGTATCGTTGTATTGACCGAAGGCCAAACGGATCCCGAAAACGCGAAAACCGCCAGTTGCATGATCCGCTATCGGCCGGACGAGATGGTCGCGATCTTCGATGCGACTCAACGTGGCAAGACATCCCAAGAGCTGCTTGGCGTTGGGGGTACGTTACCGGTGATCGGTTCGCTGAACGATGCTCCCGGAGCCAATACGCTGCTGCTCGGAACGGCTCCGGCGGGGGGGAAAATCCCTCCCGATTGGCGATCAGTCATCCTTGAAGCCATCTCACGCAGGATGACTATCTGGTCTGGCCTGCACGATTTCCTTGGCAACGATGTTGAATTTACGACGGCCGCTCAAAAGTACGGTGTCGAACTGATTGATGTCCGCAAGAATCAGGAACACGATGTTGCATCGCGTCGCGGATTCAGGGACGACTGTCTTCGCATTCATACTGTCGGGCACGACTGCAGCATTGGCAAAATGGTCGCCTCGGTAGAACTGGTGCGCGGACTGATTAAAAAAGGGCACGATGCAAAGTTCATCGCCACCGGGCAGACGGGGATCATGGTCGAAGGCGATGGATGCCCGATCGACTGCGTCGTCGCAGACTTCGTAGCAGGTGCGGTCGAAAAGCTGGTTCTTAAAAATCAGCATCATGAAATCCTCGTGGTCGAAGGACAGGGCAGCCTCGTCCATCCTTCGTATTCAGGGGTCACGTTAAGCTTGCTGCATGGCTGTGCTCCGCACGGGTTGATCCTTGTTTACGAAGTGGGTCGCACACGTGTCACTGATGTCGAGCACATCGCAATTCCGCCGCTGGCAGAAATCAGG
>JANXOO010000682.1 GCA_025353525.1 Schlesneria sp.
ATCATGCACTACGACTTTTTATCACCGAATCGAATCGTTTTTGGCTGGGGCCGTCGGACGGAACTGGGAAAACTGGCCCGCGGACTCGGGACGCGCGTGTTACTCGTTTCCGGGAGCCGTACGCTGGAACAACGCGGCGTCATCGACGAACTTGCGCGGGACTGTTCACGCAATGGCATGGACGTTCTGCGGTTTACGGCGGCCTCGCGTGAACCCGAAGTGACCGATGTTGATTTGCTCGTCGCTGACATGCTGCGTATCAATCCGACAGAATCGGATGTCGTTGTTGCCGTCGGTGGGGGCTCGACAATCGACCTGGCGAAGGCAGCGGCGGCCATGGTGCGAAATTGGCACGGAAGTTCAGTCGCCGATTTTCTGGAAGGGGTCGGACGCGGATTGCAAATCACCGAACGGCCCTTGAACGTGATCGCCGTTCCGACGACATCAGGCACGGGGACCGAAGTAACGAAGAACGCGGTCATCTCGTCTTACAACCCCGTCTTCAAGAAAAGCCTTCGCAGCGATTCGATGATCCCGACAATGGTCCTTGCCGACCCGGAACTGACCGTCAGCTTGCCACGCGCGACATCAGCGTCGACCGGCATGGACGCGATCACTCAACTGATTGAAAGTTATGTCTCGCGACGCGCGGCACCCATTCCACAGGCATTGGCAATTTCCGGATTGATGCTGGCTGTCCCCGCATTGCCGATTGTTTTTCACGATCCCTCATCGCGTCCCGGTCGCGAAGCGATGTCGCAGGCGGCGCTATTGTCCGGACTCGCACTCGCAAATTCGGGATTGGGACTGGCTCATGGAGTTGCTGCGGCACTTGGAGTTCATTGCCGGGTTCCACACGGACTGGCGTGTGCCGTCATGCTGCCAACGGCGTTACGGGTCAACCGGCAGGTTCGCGAAAAGGAACTGGCGACATTCGAACGCCTCTTCGATTCTGGACATTCACCGGATTCGGCGGCGGCCGATGCATTTGTGTGCCGGATTGAAGGTCTGTGCCGACAGATCGGAATTCCGGCACGACTGCGCGACATCGGAGTTGTTGAACGTCAAATTCCGGATCTCGTGACCGGTTCGCGCGGGAACAGCATGAGCGGCAATCCTCGTGACATCAGTGACGCAGAACTGTTTGAAGTGTTAACCGGCATCTGGTAGCCGGTTTCAGGATTCAACACGTCACTGTTCATCAGATGGATTCAGTCACCCGCCGGTCGTTTTCCGGTTGATCGCATTGAAACTCAATCGGGTATCTTGTCGGGCGTTGGTGTTTCCATCGCTGGCGTTGCTGATATTTCGGGCGGCGGCCTGGATTTTTCCGGATAGATGAACGACGCAATAACCCCGCCGATCAACGAGAGAACGATGACAGCGAACGAAAAAATGTTGACGAATTCTTTGTACGAGTGCGGAATGAAGTCTTTTTCAATCAACATCTTGGCACCGACAAAGCCGAGAATGACGACGAGCGAGTACTTGAGCAGATGAAAGCGTCCGAGCAAATCTGCCAATGCAAAATAAAGGCTTCGCAGGCCGAGAATCGCAAACACATTCGACGTGAAAACCAGAAACGGATCTTGCGTCAGCCCGAAGACTGCCGGAATTGAATCGACCGCAAAAACAAGGTCAGTTGTTTCCACGATCACCAGTGCCAGGAACAGGGGAGTGATGGCTCGCTTTCCGTCGATTCGAGTGAAGAATCGATCTTCGACGAATTGCGGATGTAACCTGCGACTGAGCAACCGCACGACAATATTCTTTTCAAAATCGATTTCAGCATCTTCTTCGGCACGGAGCATCTTGTAGGCAGTGAAGATCAGAAACGCGCCGAAAAAATAGGTCACGACGGCGAACTTTGCGATCAATACCGTCCCCAGTGCGATCATGATTCCGCGCATGACCAGCGCACCAAGAATGCCCCACAGCAAAACGCGATGCTGATAAGCGATCGGGACTTTGAAAAAGCCGAGAATCAGCGCGATGACGAAAATGTTGTCAACGCTGAGCGATTGTTCGAGGAGATACCCCATAAAGAACATAATGGCGGCTTCACGCCCGGTATCCGGAAGCCATGGATTGTCTGCGCCAGGCGGGACAATCCCAAGTCCCTGCCAATGGTGTTCGTAAGCGAAATAGACGAACACGGTGAACAGCATTGCCATCAGAAAATAGGCACCCGTGCGAAAAAGGGCTGTTTTTGCACTCAGCGTTTTCGACTCGCGTGAAAAGAATCCGAGGTCGAATGCGAGAACGATCAAAACCAGCAGCAAGAACGCTGCCCACACAATCCACAACACTCGTTAGTCCCTTCGTCCGAGAACGTTCCGTCACTTTTCTTCTGCAGAACTGCAATGGTCGCCCGTAGACCATCAGGCAGTGGCCCGAGCCAAAAACTTTGTCCGCAGTGTCAGCGAGTATAGCGGCGGCAATCCAACTTGCGCAGCCTGTTTGCTATAAAACCGTCGCGGGACTTTCGCTTCGAACGTCCTGCCGTTCAGCGTTGACAGGCCGTTCACTCCAGCCGCAAGTTCTTCCATGTCGTTTCGTCGCTACATTCTCGCCTCACGATCACCCCGTCGTCTGGAATTGCTGCAACTTGTTGTCCACCCGGTTTTGATCGCCGTCTCGCCTCCGGGATCGTCGGAAGAAGCGGGTTTCAACGATTGCCACGACGTTGCGGCGATCCGGCAGCGAATGCTGGAAATTGCACGTCACAAAGCCGAGCAGGTCCGAAGTCAGTTGAATGCCGACGAGGCGTCGCTGTTCGAGCGACCCCGAACGCTGATCATTTCCGCCGACACGACTGTCATTGTGACCGATGCAACCGGTCGCCCGATGGTGCTGGGACAGCCTCCCGAAACGGACGATTGGCGCGAAGTTGTCCGATCCTGGTTTCTGGACTATTACGCGGGACAAACTCACGTCGCAGCGACTGCGGTACATGTCGTGACGCCGGACGGACTGTCGGCCGAGCGTGTCGTTGAAACAAATGTCACGTTTCGTCGCGAGGTTGCCCCGTGGCTGAATTGGTATCTGTTGACGGGCGAACCACGCGGCAAGGCCGGAGGCTATGCCCTGCAAGGTGCGGGAAGCGTGTTCATCGAACGGGTCGAAGGGAGTTTGAGCAACGTCGTCGGGCTTCCACTGGAAGCTTTACTCGAACTGTTCGCCGAAGTTTCGCTCAAATGATCCAATCGAGGATCAGTTGTCGTGCGTCGGCCAGTTTTCATTTTGGCGGCCGCATTTGCTTGTCAGTCTCATCGCGAATTGTTATGACGCACCGACGCAGTGGCTTCGCCCGCACGATAATTACGGTTGCAATCGCGACTGTTCGTTCCTCGCAACCTTTGCGGCGGGTTCTGTTCACGGATTCTATTCGAATTCAAATCATGAAGGTCAACGAATGACAGAATCAAATCGTCGCAATAATTCATCGATTCGATCTGCTTCCAATTCCCGGAAGACTCGCATCGGAGTTCGGTCGGCCGGGACGTCAAGAACAAACCAGACGGCAATCCGCCGGACGGCGAAATCGAAACCGTCTGACCAGTTAAGTCTGAAGGATCGGTTGTCGCAACTAACGCTCGACCGTGCCAAAAAGCTGCTCGGTGCGGAGGCTCAGTATCTGATCATCGCAGGATCAAAACGTGAGCTTTCCGCCGAAGACGATGTTTATCTGGGCGACGACCTGTTTCGACTGACGATTCCAGGCTTGGGAAAGCGG
>JANXOO010000689.1 GCA_025353525.1 Schlesneria sp.
TTGCCGTCACCGGAACGAACGGGAAAACGACCGTCGCGCGAATGGTTACGACGTTGCTGAAGGCAGCGGGACGGACAGTCGGACTGGCCTGTACTGACGGGATCATCATCAACGGCAGGACGATCGACCTGGGCGATTGCGCTGGGCCGCGAAGTGCCCGAAATGTGTTATTGAATCCGGTCCTTGATGCTGCGGTGTTTGAGGCGGCTCGCGGAGGAATTTTGCGAGAGGGGCTTGGTTTCGACAAATGTGATGTCGCAATCGTGACCAATATCGGTGAGGGAGACCACCTCGGCCAGCAATTTATCGATTCACCCAGGGATATGTTTAAGGTGAAGCGAACGCCGGTCGATGTGGTGATGCCAACAGGGATGGCAGTTCTGAATGCGACCGATCCGCTCGTCGTCGAAATGAAAGAGCTTTCTGCGGGGGGCGTCACATTCTTCGCTATTGATCCACTTCATCCGGTTGTCCGGGAGCATCGATCAAACGGGAAACGCGTGGTGGTCGTGAAAGATTCACACGTCATGCTTTGCGAAGGCGAAGTTGAAACACAACTGGTTTCGCTGCAGGATCTTCCGTGTACACATGGCGGCAGGGTCGGGTTTCAGATTGAAAACGTGCTTGCGGCTGCCGCAGCGGGGTGGGCTCTCGGACTTCCGTTGAGCGATCTCCGCAGCGGTCTGCAGTCATTTCAGGGGAATCTTCAGGATGATCCGGCGCGTTTTAACGTGCTGGAATCATCAGAAAAGACAATTGTTGTGACAGATGGACGAAATCTTTCAGCGTTGAACGCCGTCATCGCCGCCCTGGAAGGTTTTCCACATTCAAAACGATCGGTAATCTATTCAGCTGAAGAGGATCGTCGCGATATCGACATTGTCGATCAGGGCAAGCAATTGGGGAAATCATTTGATCGCGTGATTTTGTGCGAGATTGAAAAAGGGGAGGATCGTCCAGTCGGGGAAGTAACGCGGTTGCTTAGATCAGGAGTTAACGACGGTGATCGGGTAACGAGCATTCAGGAAATCCGCGAGTGGTCACAGGCGGTCGACACGGCATGGCGAGAATTGCTGCCGGGCGAATTGTTATTGATTCAGTCATCGACGATTCCCAAAACAGTGAAGAAGCTGCAAATGATGCTCGGTCTGGAACCGGCAGAAGCTGCGGCTTGATAAAGAAATCAGAGAACTCACGGACGAGCGGCATGACGATTGCGTTGGTTTTCCTCTGAGCTGCGGCGATTCGCAGTTTGGAACGACACTGCAGGAGCGATCCTTCGGTGTCGTTCGAAGGAAAAAGTCAGGATGCAGGATTCCCCGGATTTCCGGGTGCTTGCAGGAGCAACGAAGTAACGGTCGATTTCACAATTTGAAAATGACCGACACTTCGGAGCAGCGGTGGGACTTTGTGGCTCACCGAAATCAGGACATCCTGGCGAATTGCAAAAGCAATATAAAGGCTTATGAATCATGAATCTCGGGACAACGCGAGCATTGCGAGGTCCGAACATCTGGTCTCAACTGACCGTTCTGGAAGTTGAGGTCGATCTCTCGGGGTATATTCAGTGTCCGGCAGAAGACATTGAAGTCATTCGGGCCAGAGCCGATCATTTTTTTAGCGGATCAGGTTCCGTCCAGTTGAACGAAGGTTCCGATGGAACGTCGCATTCGCCTTCGATGACTCTTGCCGAGCTGCTGGCACGATCGATGGTGCTGTTGCAACAGTTGGCTGGTTGCGAGGTTAAGTTCGCTCGCGTCGCTGAAACAAAGGCACCCGGGGTCTGTAAAATTGCCGTCCAGTACTGTGAAGAACCAGTCGGTCGGATGGCACTGGTTTTCGCGGCCGATCTTGTCAGAACTGCAATTGCAGGGAAAACTTACGATGTCACATCGCGAGTTTCAGAGATTCGAAGCCTTGACCAGCAAATACGTTTGGGACCCAGCACCGGTTCAATCGTTCGTGCTGCAATCGCCAGAGGGATCCCGGCGCGCCGTCTAAATGATCGCAGTTTGGTTCAACTTGGATACGGTTGCAAACAACATCGCATTCTGGCTGCCGAAACGGATCGGACGTCGGCAGTCGCCGAGTCGATCGTTCAGGACAAGGAACTGACAAAACAATTGCTCGACGCGGTCGGCGTCCCTGTCCCGCAAGGCCGTCCTGTCAAGAGCGCTGAAGACGCGTGGGCGGCCGCTCAGGAAATCGGGGTTCCAGTCGTCATTAAACCGCAAGACGGCAATCAGGGACGTGGTGTCGCCTGTAATCTGAATACCCGGGAACAGGTTTTCGCAGCGTACTCGGCGGCCATCGAAGAAGGCGACGAGATCATCTGTGAGAAATTCGCACACGGAGCGGATTATCGGTTGTTGGTGATCGGATACAAACTTGTCGCGGCTTCGCGTCGCGAACCTCCCCAGGTCACTGGCGACGGACGGCACTCAATGTCGCAACTCGTGGAAGAAGCGAACAAGGATCCTCGGCGTGGTGAAGACCACGCGACATCACTCAGCAAGCTTCGCCTGGACGAAATCGCCAAGGGAGTTCTGGCCGAGCAGGGGTTGACGGTCGATTCCATTCCGGCCGCGGGACAGCTGGTTCTGATTCGCCGTAATGCGAATTTGAGTACCGGTGGCTCGGCAACCGATGTGACCGACCTGGTTCATCCTGAAGTGGCCGCACGAGTGATCGACGGGGTTCGCATGGTCGGCCTGGACATCGCCGGTGTCGATGTCGTTTGCCAGGACATCAGCCGCCCGCTGGAGCAGCAGGGGGGGATTGTCGTTGAGATCAACGCGGCTCCCGGCTTGAGAATGCACCTCGAGCCCTCGTCGGGCAAGGGGCGTCCGGTCGGTG
>JANXOO010000530.1 GCA_025353525.1 Schlesneria sp.
GCTCGCAGCCAGGCATCTTGCAAAACATCATCGGCATCGATCCGGCCTTGCAAGCTGGGATGCAAACGAAACGTGACCATCCGCCACAATCGCGGTCGATAAATCGCGAACAGCTCCGCCAGCGCATCGCGATCACCGCGAGCAATCCGGTCTGTCAGTTCCACGTTTTCGATGGCTTAACTCCACAATCATCCGGATCGTCGCAGAGATTTCCGCAGGAAAGGACATTCGATCGGCGGTTTTCGCCCGCGGGCAGAGTAATATAACAATTGCCGCCTGTCACGGCTCAATTTTCAAGCGGTCAGGCGACCGGCAGCGGAAAATTGACAGTCTGAAAAACGGGGACCGCGGCGCGCCGGGGGTCTTCCTGGTGCCGGTCTTCCTGGTTCATTTCCTTTCCTGCAGGTCGTCTGAATGGCGAAAAACCTGTATGCGCCATGCCCCGTTCCTGCCTCTATTCCTGCGTCGCCCGTTTCCATATAGAATTGAGTGGCTCGGCTTTGGACACCCGTAGTTGACGAGCCCGGTTTGTCCGGGTTCATTCTGGCCCGTTATCCCTGTTTTTGTTTTGATTGCCCATGTTTGACCAGCGGTTTATTCGCAACTTTTCGATTATTGCTCATATCGACCACGGCAAGAGCACACTGGCAGATCAGTTGCTGCTGAAGAGTGGTGCCATCACGCAACGCGAATTCCGCGATCAGATTCTCGACGACCTGAAGGTCGAGCGAGAACGGGGGATCACCGTCAAAGCGCGCGCCGTTGCAATCAACTATATGTTCGAAGGGCAGGAATACGAGCTGAACCTGATCGATACTCCCGGTCACGTCGATTTCCACTATGAAGTCTCACGCAGCCTCGCCGCGTGCGAAGGAGCACTATTGCTCGTCGATGCCTTCCAGGGCGTGCAGGCCCAGACGGTCGCCAACGCCTATGCAGCCATCTCGTCCAACCTGGAAATCATCCCCGTATTGAACAAGATCGATCTGCCGGTGACTCGCGTCGACGAAGTCCTCGACGAAATCGAGACCGTGGTGGGACTCGACACCGAGGGCTGCCTGCGCGTCAGCGGCAAGGCAGGAATCGGAATCGAAAGCGTTTTTGAAGCGATCATCAAACGTATTCCGGCACCGGGAGGGCGACCCGGCGATTCGCTGCGAGCGCTCGTGTTCGACAGCAAATACGATCACTACCGGGGCGTCGTGACCTATGTCCGCATCAAGGAAGGCTCGATTCGCAAAGGCCAGAAGGTCTACTTCATGAAGGCGGGTACGGCGCATGAAGTTTTGGAACTCGGGCAATTCCGACCCAATATGGTGGCCTGTGACGAACTCGGCCCAGGCCAGGTCGGTTACATCGTCACCGGGATCAAGGTGCTGGGAAACGTCCACGTGGGCGACACCGTCACCGACTTCCACAATCGGACACCAAATCCGCTGCCGGGATACGAAATCCCGCAGCAAATGGTTTTTTGCGGGATGTACCCGATCGACGCCACCGACTTTGAACGGTTGCGCGAAGAACTGCAAAAAATGAGCCTCAACGACGCCAGCTT
>JANXOO010000733.1 GCA_025353525.1 Schlesneria sp.
TATCTTCAATTGCTTCGGCTGCCGACCGTCTTTACAGCGATGGCAGATATTGTGCTCGGTTTCGTGCTGACGCACCGGTTTGTCTACGGACCATTGAA
The DNA here is from genome assembly GCA_025353525.1 of Schlesneria sp. Lineage (GTDB taxonomy): Bacteria > Planctomycetota > Planctomycetia > Planctomycetales > Planctomycetaceae > Schlesneria. Next base: position 99 of record JANXOO010000733.1, read on the forward strand.
CAGTGCCCAGGACGCGTTGCTCGAACGGGAAGTCGGCTGGAACGATGCCCCGTCGTTTTTTATGCTGTTGGCATCGTCATGCTGCCTCTATCTGGCCGGAATGGTTTTCAATGACGTGTTCGATGTCAATCAGGACACTGCCGAACGGCCGGGCCGACCGATTCCTTCCGGGCGAGTTTCATCGAAATCGGCCTTCAGACTGGCATCGATACTGATGCTCGCGGGAGTCGCATTCGCGGGGTTTGCAAGCCGCAATAGTTTATATGTCTCATTCTTGCTCGTACTGGCAATACTGGGCTACGACAGCTTTCTGAAGAGGACATGGTTTGGTCCGATCACCATGGGAAGTTGCCGGTTTCTGAACGTTCTGCTCGGAGGAAGTATTGCGGCGGAAGGGTTTCCGGATTTTCCGGGCCAGCCTCTGTTCGTTGCCGCAGTGGGACTGGGGCTATTCGTCACGGGTTTGACACTGTTTGCCCGGACGGAAGCCAAAACGAGTCACCGATGGCATCTGAGTCTGGCTTTGTTTGTCATGAATCTCGGATTCGCAGTCGTTGTGTGGTTGATCGTGGGCTGCCCGAACGAATCGCCCGTGCAAGTGTCGCTCACAATGCTGTGCGTCGTAGCATTCACGGTCAACCGTCGGGGAACTCGTGCCGTCCGCGACCCGTCCCCGGCGAATGTTCAGGGAAGCATCAAAGTGTTGTTACTGTCCCTCGTAATGATCGATGCGACGGTGATCTACTGGTATTCAAATATCCCCGGCGACATGGGATACGGAGCGACCCAGGCATTAGCCACAGCGGCGCTGGTAATTCCCGCATTGTTTTTGGGGCGATTCATTCCGATGACGTAGTTGAATTCATGGCCGTACCTTGTTTGTCGAAGCTGTACCATGTTTGTCGAAGGGCGCTGTGGCCTGCGGAAATTCGTCGTGCAACTCTGAAATCAAGGCTGCTGGCGGAATTGCCGCTTCGTTCTGCTACTTTTCGGTATCTTCAGGATTCGTCCCAAATGGGCTGGAACGGCCTGCTGTTGCTGTAAAGTTTTCCTTTGCATGATTAGTATGAAGAAGTGCGCACGGCAGACGGGCTGCCATGTCAGACATTCATTTCATCCCGGTTATGCCGTCAGGAGAGACTTATGAGTCGAAAAACGTCGCGTCGCGAATTCATGCGAAACACATCTGCCATCGGAGCCGCGATCTTCGTGGGAGGAGCCGTCGATCTTCGCGGCCAGGAACGGTCAGCCAATGAACAGCTCAACGTTGCCTGCTTTGGCGTCGGGGGCAAAGGGGCGAGCGATTCGAGCAATGCCGCGACGTTCGGCAAGGTCATTGCGATCTGTGACGTTGATCGCAATACGCTTGAAAGCAAAGGGAAATCCCAGGGGTTTGAAGACGCCGAGAAATTCACCGATTACCGCGAACTGCTTGCCAAGTACGGCAAGAAGATCGATATCGCCAACGTCAGTACCCCCGATCACATGCACGGCCCGATTACTCTGGCGGCGATGCGACTGGGGATCAGTTGCTACACCCAGAAACCGCTCACTCGAACGATTTACGAAGCCCGGTTGCTCGCGAACGTTGCGAAGGAAACGGGCGTCTGCACCCAGATGGGTAACCAGGGA
>JANXOO010000734.1 GCA_025353525.1 Schlesneria sp.
CTCCCGTTCCCGCTCGTGCATCCCCAAGGATTCCACGGAGCGAATCAAAGACATTCCATGATAAAGAGAGGCCAACTTCCTCCCGAGTTTGGCAATCTGCTGCTCAAATGTTGCCTGGTCAGACGCCGAACTCAGATCAACCGTCATCGCCAATTCCCGCATTTGACTTTCAACAACACTCGCTTCGCCGTCCAACCGTTGGTATTCTGCGTTCATCCGTGAATCGCTCCGTGAATAGAAGAATGTGTTCAAACCCTCTTTTCAGCGATTCACGGATTTTCTGCGATACCAAATCCTCGATCATCAAAAAACCGACAATTCAAGAATCCGCCCGAGTTGAAGTGTACTGGGCCAAAACGGGAGAAATCAGTGATTCCTAGACTCTGGATTCATGAAGTAACATTCAGTGACGATACGACTGTCAAGTTTGAGTTGTCAGATGTGGTTGTAATCGTCGGGCCAAATAATGCAGGAAAGAGTGCATGCCTAAAAGCGATCCGGAACAAACTAAAAAACCGAAACGAGGAAAGCCATGTGATCAAGTCTGTGTCCATCTCCAGAGAAGGAAAAGTTACCGACGTGATCGATTGGTTGTTACGTACTGCACGAACGATAAACGATTTTCCGGGAAATCCGGGATTTCAATCTTTCGGCTCGAAAGTTTACTCATCACATCTTGCGATGCTTGGTTGCGTGGCGATAGCTTCGGCGAACTCACCCGTTTCTTCTGTCATCTACTTTCAGCCGACGAGAGGCTGAGTGCAGCCAACCCAGCTAATGCAGTCGCACTCACACGAGAACCGCTTGTCCACCCAATTCACTGTCTTCAATTAGATGACAACATCGAAAAGTCTGTGAGCGCAAAATTTCGAAAAGCATTTGGAGTTGACCTAATCGTTCACAGAAATGCAGGGAACAAGGTACCGATTCACGTTGGAGAGCGACCAGTTCACACCGTTGAGGCAGATCGCGCGAGTCGAGAATATACCGAACGATTGGAAAAACTGCCGTCGGTTGAAACTCAAGGCGATGGAATGCGAAGTTTCGCAGGCGTATTGCTTCATACTACAGTGGGACAAGAAAGCATCCTTCTTATCGATGAACCAGAAGCCTTTCTACATCCACCGCAGGCTAGAATCCTTGGGAAAATGATCGCGGACGATCAATCATCTAAGCAGCAGATTTTTGTTGCAACACACAGTGGTGACGTCCTAAGGGGCCTCTTAGACGGGAAAGCAAGTAATGTCCGGGTCCTACGAATTCGGCGAGAAGGAACGGTTAATAGTGTAAAAATCCTCGATAATGCCAATGTCATAGGGCTTTGGACGGACCCACTTCTGCGATTCTCGAATGTGCTTGACGGTGTGTTCCACGAAAAGGTCATCGTTACCGAGAGCGACGGTGACGCACGATTCTTTGCCGCCATATTGGATGCCCTTCACGAAGGACCGCTTGCAGATCAGCGAAAACCAGACGTAATGTTTACTCACTGCGGCGGGAAGGACCGATTACCATTGGTAGTTCGGTCAATGCGGGCGTTGGATGTCCCGGTTGCCGTCGCAGCAGATTTCGACATCCTCAACAACGAACGTCCGCTGAGTGATCTTGTTGATGCTCTTGGTGGAAAGTGGGATGATATTAAGTCCAAGTGGAATAGCGTAAAGACGTCGATTGATGCGATTCGACCGCAACTGAACACTGATGACGTGAAGCGCGAATTGGAATCTGCACTAAAACGCATCACAACGCCGATATTCCCGAAGGAATCCAAGAAGGAAATTGAGCAAGTTTTGAAACGCACCTCAGCTTGGGCGTTAGCAAAGACTTCAGGCAAGAACTTTGTTCCGAGTGGAACTCCCACGCAAGAATTCAATTCTCTATCATCACAGCTTCGTGATCTGGGTATCTTTATTGTCGAAGTTGGAGAACTAGAAAGGTTTTGTCCTTCGATTGGCGGCCACGGACCAACATGGGTGAACGAAGTTTTGAAGAGAGACTTGAACGATGACCCCGAATTGAATGATGCAAGTAACTTTGTTCAAGCCCTAGTAAAATGACACACGAAAAGTGGCAGTCAGATGTTTTAGAAAGCACGATTTGTTTGGTGAGTATAAACGTCAACGCGGGCTGTGGTGGCAGTGGTCATGATCTTCGTCTCCCTTTTCAAAAATGAATTTGTTCGCGAGCCAAATGCCGGGGGGATTGCAGTCCAGGACGACCGGCGCGGAGGGGACCCGTCTGCACAAACGAAGGCTTTGCGAAGTGCGGAAGAGGGGAGGGAGCCGCAAAGGGTGCGCGGGTCTCATCCCTGTCAATTATACACAAGTAGGAGTGTTGGCCGGAAATTATTTTCACCAATTGGCACGCGATTTGCGCCAGCGATAGAGGCAGGAATGATCTGCCGAAATAGCATGGAGCGATACGATGAGCGAAGGAATCTGCCGCGAACTTGATGGAATTCAATTGGGGGACAAGCGATTGAATCGAAGGAGCAAGTTGATCGCCGAAACATTGGCGGCCAATCCGGCAGCCAGCATCAACGCGGCTTGTGATGGCTGGAGTGATACCCTTGCCACGTACCGTTTTTTTGACAATGAGGCCGTTGATCCAGAACAAATTCTGCTGCCGCATCGGGAAGCCACCAGACGGCGAATGCAGGCACATTCAGTGGTCTTGATTGTTCAGGACACGACAGAGTTGGACTATTCGAAGCATCCTGCGAAGGATGCCAAGTGCCTGAATGCTGCGGATCGTTTTGGGCTGTATTTGCACACTCATTTGGCGGTCACACCCAATCGCTTATGCTTGGGTGTTGCTGGGACCGATTATTTCGATCGCACTCCCGAGAGTCTTGGTCAGGCGAATTCTCGCGTGGGACTTCCGATCGAACAAAAAGAGAGCTTTCGATGGCTGAATGGGTATCGTTTGGCGTGTGAACTCGCGGCCAAGTGCCCGCAAACGCAGATCGTCAGTGTTTCGGATCGCGAGTCTGACATTTACGAAATCTTCGCGGAGGCCCAACAAACAGAAGGGCGGCGAGCGGACTACGTGGTTCGCGCTAAGGACGATCGTTGTACACCGCAACGCGATTCAGATGGGGGACCTTATTCCTTTCTCAAGGTTATGGCTGAAGTGAGTCGGTCGCCACTGCGTGCGATTCAAACAATCGAGCTCAGCCAGACACCCAAACGAGCCGCTCGTCAGGCCGTTCTAGAAATCCGTGCAACCCAAGTTACGATTAAGCCACCGCATGGACGAAGTTACTTACCTTCCGTCACACATAACATGGTGCTGTTGGAGGAAGTGAATGGCCCTGGCGATGGGACCGATGTGTCGTGGATGTTGACGACAACGTTACCGATTGAAACGCTCGATCAGATTCAGAAGGTCGTCGACTATTACGTGGCTCGTTGGACAGTCGAAGTCTATTTCAGAACATTGAAAACGGGTTGCCAAGTGGAAGAAATTCAATTGGAAACGACACCTCGTTTGAAACGGTGTCTCGCGTTCTACCAGATCATTGCCTGGCGAATACTCTACTTGACTCATCTGAGCCGCAATCATCCGAAGATGCCCTGCACGGAAGTGTTTGACGACTTTGAATGGAAGTCCGTCTGGGTCATGGCCGCTCAGAAGCCAATCCCAGACAAACCACCGAACCTTGCTAAAATGATGACGCTGCTGGCGCAACTCGGAGGTTACAACAACCGAGCGAGCGATCCGCCACCGGGACCGCAAGCGATCTGGTGCGGCCTACGAAGAATGGCGGACTTCGCGGCAGCATGGCTCGCTTTCGGCCCCAAAGAATGACCCCTCAATTGTGTATAATTGACAGGGCTCCGACCGAGCCGCCACGTCGCTGCATCTGGCCATATGACAAAGACCAATAACGAATTCCTCATCCCGAAACAAACGCCCTCTCCATCAAAAAGTACACGAATTAATGAGTGATCCACAGAGAAGATAAGCAAGAAAAAATGACTCCCCAAAAAATGCCATGCAAAAAAGTAGAAACGAGAACCCCCGGTCAGTATCTCAGAGCGCCCTCGCAACGCGCCACTTCTCTTTCCTTCTCTCTTTCCTTCTCTGTGCCTCTGCGTCTCTGTGGTAAAAACTCGTCGCATTTCTCTGCACCCTGTCGCCGAGCGATTGGTCAGTTTCAGCCAAAATGGTTCCGACAGTAAATGATGCGCCGGTCCTTAATTGTTACGGGCAGAGCTGTGGACAATTCGAAGTGGCGTCGATCAGTTGCGAAGAACGGTATAAATACCGCTGCTGCGCCACTCGTTCGCGGTTCAGCAAGGAACGGTTCAGCCTGAGGAAACCGACTTCGACGGAACCGGGCGGAGTCAAACGAATTCGTGAGTGACACGCGCCAACAGATTGAACAGCAGAAGGTCAGCAACTGACCTGATCTTCGCTTCGTACGGTCGCCCCTTCGCTTGGGAGGCCGTTTTCAATTATACTTTGCGCGGTTTGAACTTCTGCCTGCAGGTGCAGCGTTTGTGACTCGGAATGCCCGGCGAGCGAAGCCGTTCTGAACGGAAAACAGCGTTGTATGAATGCCTCGTTTGAAGTAGTTTGACGCAATGAGGTGACATCATGGGAGGGCGAGGCGCCGAGCCGCCAGGTTGATGTGCGATTGAATCGGGAAGAATAAAATACATCCGCCAGGTTTTTTGAAATAGCATCACGCAATGACGTGGCGGCTCGGCGGGAGCCTCGCCCTCCCAATGTCAACCGGCCGAAACCGGCGATCCGCGCCGGGTTGCACCCACGCCTCGTTCAGCACCGCGTGCAAAATGTGATTCCGATCAAGAATGCCTGTGGATGACAGTTGTTTCGGGCTCCTCGACTAACCGGGCTTTGGAAAGATTTCGTTTCGATGATGCAGGATCGACGTGATGTTTTGGATCGGGTGAAAACAGTTGTCGTCAAGATCGGCACGAATGTGCTCTCGACTGATGACGATCGACTTGATGCCGACCGCATTGCGGCACTGGCCGATCAGGTGAACTCACTTTGCCAGCGAGGAATTCAACTCGTCCTTGTTTCGAGCGGCGCGATCGGAGCGGGAATGGGACTGCTGGGCCTGAAAGAACGGCCCAAAGATCTTTCGCACTTGCAAGCTGCGGCGGCAACGGGGCAGGCGCACCTGATTCACATTTACGATAAAGCCTTCCGTCCGCATGGCTATCATGCGGCTCAACTGCTGCTGACGGCGAATGATTTCAAAAACCGGACGCGTTATCTGAATGTCCGAAACACGCTGCGAACCCTCGCCGAATATCGCGTCATTCCTGTCATCAACGAGAACGACTCCGTCAGCACCGAAGAAATCAAACTCGGCGACAACGATCGCCTGGCCGCGATGGTTGCAGGACTGATCCAGGCCGACCTGCTGATCGTCCTTTCTGTCGTCGACGGGTTGCTGACAGGGGATCCGACAAGTCCCGACAGCAAGCGTATTCCGCTGGTCGAACGATTCGATGACGACCTGTTGAACCTTGTCGGTGCTTCAAAAAGTTCACGCGGAACCGGAGGGATGAAAACAAAACTGGAAGCTGTCCGGACCGCAACCGCCGTCGGTGTCAACGTCATGATTGCCAATGGCAAACGTCCGAATGTGATCGGCGACATTTTTTCCGGTGCCGATACGGGAACTCTGTTTTTAGCCGAAGGGGACGGGCTTTCGGCGTGGAAACGCTGGATCGGCTACACGTTACCCCCCAAAGGTAAGCTGGTGGTCGACGCCGGCGCTCATCGGGCCGTCGGACAACAGGGAAAATCACTGTTGGCGATCGGTGTCGTGCGAGTCGAAGGTGAATTTGCCAAAGGCGAAGTTGTTTCGATCGTCGATCCGCAAGGAGAAGAATTCGCACGCGGCCTGACGAATTACGACTCGGGTTCGGCCCGAGCCGTGCTCGGGAAACGAACCGACGAGATCACTCACGAAGTCGTGTCAGTCCCGTACGATGAAGTGATCCACCGGGACAATCTGGTCGTGACGAGTGTTGGAAAATGAACATGACCGTTTTCCGGAATCCGGCGAATAAGACGACGGGGAAAGTTTATCTGGTGGGTGCCGGTCCCGGCGACCCCGGATTGCTGACGCTGCGCGGTGCCGAATGCCTCGCGCGGGCCGATCTGATCCTTTACGATGGATTGGTGAACCCGCTTCATTTGCGGCACAGTCAGGCATCGGCCGAACGGACATGCCGGGCCGACGGGCCGACCGGCCGCGTGATTCCACAAGACGAGATCAATCGCCGACTGATCGATGCCGCCCGATCGGGCAAGACCGTCGTGCGACTGAAGGGAGGCGATCCGTTTATCTTCGGTCGCGGCTCGGAAGAAGCGGCGGCTCTGTCTGCTGCGGGGATTCCATTCGAGGTCGTACCGGGGATTACGGCAGCCACGGCGGCGGCAGTCTATACAGGAATTTCGCTGACCCATCGCGAACATGCGTCTGCGGTTGCGTTCGTTACCGGACACGAAGACCCGACGAAATCATCGACGCTCGATTACGGGGCACTCGCATCGTTTCCAGGAACACTCGTCTTTTACATGGGATTGCATCGTCTGAGTGCGATTGCCGGGTCCCTGATCGAAGCGGGAAAGCCACCGGCCACGCCCGCCTGTGTCGTCAGCCGAGCGACCCAGCCACGGCAACGAACTATTACAGGCCCCCTGTCCGAGATCGCGTCACTCGCTGTGGCAGCCGACTTTCACGCACCGTCGCTCGCGATTATCGGCGATTGTGTCCGCATGCGCGAGCAGGCACGGTGGTTTGAAGATCGCCCCCTGTTCGGACAGGTCATTGGAATCACTCGGCCCGAGGAACAGGCCGACGACGCGGCACTGCGAGCTGTGGAACTGGGCGCATTCCCGATCATGTTGCCGACGATCGAGATTGCTCCGCCAGAATCGTGGAGTGAAGTCGACGCAGCCATCTCGCGATTGAACGAGTTTGACTGGATCATCTTCACGAGTGCCAACGGAGTTCGTGCGTTCCTGGGCCGATTATGGAAAATCGGACACGACATGCGGTCACTCGCCAACATGAAAATCGCCACGATCGGACCAGGGACGAATGCGGCCCTGATGCAGTATTCATTGCGAGCGGATCTCGTACCGACTGAGTTTCGTGCCGAAGCGTTGGCCGAGGCGTTGCGACCGCACGTCAGGGGTTCCCGAATCCTCTGGGCTCGCGCCAGTCGGGGCCGCGATGTCCTGCTCACCGAACTTGCCGCAGCCGGTGCGATCATAACGCCAGTCGTTGTTTACCTTAACCGCGACGTCGATTGTTTGCCCGCCGAAGCGATCGGGCAAATCGAACGCGGGGAACTCGACTGGATCGGTTTGTCGAGTCCGTCGATCGCGCGGAATCTGGCACGGCTGCTTTCAAACGAGGCAAAAGGAATGCTTGGCGAGAAAACCAGACTGGTCAGCATCAGCCCGGTCACAACGGCAGCCGCGCACGAAGCAGGAATGCCAGTCTCGGCAGAAGCCACGGTCCACACATGGGAAGGACTATTTCAGGCAATGATACGAGCATCGGCATAGGCCAACCGCTGCAGTTCACGCTTTGGCCTGTCGTCGCCCCGCACACAGTCGCTCGACCGCTCGATTGCTCGACCGCTCGATTGCTCGATTGCTCCACTTTTGCATCGCTGTTTTCTACTCCCTGTTTGCAATCCAACGTCAAAAAACAACCTGAACGCATGCACCATTTTCTAGACCAGTTGCGACGAGGACTCGAACAACTTAACGTTCGCAACGAACGACTGCTCGTCGCGGTATCCGGAGGTGCGGACAGTGTGGCGCTATTGCGTGGCCTCGTCGAAGTCGGGTCGGAATTCTCGCTCGAGTTGATTGTTGCTCACTTCAATCATCGACTCAGAGGGCCGGACAGCGACGCCGATGCCGATTGGGTTCGCGATCTCGCCGTGTCTCTGAAACTTCTCTGCGAAGCTGGCGTGGTTGCCGATTTTGTACTATCGCCCGACGCTGGCGGCCTCGAAGAAAATGCCCGGACGCTGCGATATCAATTTCTCGACGATGCGGCAACGAAGTCCTGTTGCCGGTCAATCGCGATGGCACATACTGCCGACGACCAGGCCGAGACCGTTTTGCATCACGTGCTGCGGGGAACGGGTATCGCCGGTTTGCAAGGAATTCCTGCAACAAGAACAACGTTTTCGGGGAAACGCGTGGTTCGACCGATCCTTGCAGTCCGGCGAATGGAACTGGAATCGTATCTGGGCGAGCGCGGTCAGGATTACCGAACGGATGGAACGAACAACGATACGTCGATGACCCGGAACAGGCTGCGTCACGTCGTGCTGCCGCTGATTCGAGAGCAGATCAATCCGCAAGTCGACGCCGCACTGTGCCGACTTGCGGAACAGGCGTTTGAGATCGACGAATTTCTTCAACAATCAGTCGAACTGCTGATTTCAAGCTGCCTGATCGATCGCCAGCCTGCCGCATGTCGAATCAATACCGGCCTGCTGAAAAGCGAATCGCGCCATCTGATTCGTGCCTTTTTTTGCGAGTTGTGGGGACGCCAGAACTGGCCCCGGCAGGCGATGGGATTTTCTCAATGGAATCGTTTGGCTGAGTCGATTCAGACTCGGGAAACGATCACCCTTCCTCACCGGATCGAAGCCCGGTTTCACTCGGACGATTTATTGGTGTTGCGGCAACTTTGAGATTGTTCGCGGGGGTAGTTTTTAGTGGTTTCGGGAAGACTGGCTGAAGGCTGGACCTTGAAGGCAAAGACAGGTTAAAGACTGAACTCCAGCGGGAACGGCTTTTTGCCGATTGAGTGGTGGTAATTCCCGTTCATGGAAAGATGCTTCGAGACTGGTTAGCATGCTCTGCCCCGCTTTGGACCGTTCGGACAGCGGGCGTCGGAATTCACATGGAGTCGTTCGCAAGGATGCGCCTTCTCGTAACTTCTAATGGTGGAATCAACAATGAGTGATGGCAACAATGAAAGTGTAGCCCCCAATGCGCAGCGGTTGCTGTGGGCGGGCTTCACGGCAATTCTCGCGGCGGGCGTGGGCTTTGCGATTCGAGGCGGGATTTTCGACAATTGGCAAGCGGCTTACAGCTTCACCAGCACGCAGTTGGGAGCCATCGGTGGTGCCGGGTTTTCGGGATTCTGCTTCGGAATCATTATCGGTGGCGTGCTGTGCGATAAAATCGGCTATGGCAAGCTGGTCGCCACGGCGTTCCTGCTGCACGTGTCGTCAGCAGTCGTGACATTTTGCGCGTCAACACCCGAGAATGCGTACACCATGTTGTACTGGGGCATGTTCCTGTTCGCTCTGGCCAATGGATGCCTCGAAGCAGTTGCCAATCCGCTTATCGCAACGCTCTTTCCTCACAACAGAACCCATTACCTGAACATCCTGCACGCCAGTTGGCCCGCCGGTTTGATTCTGGGCGGAATCCTCGGCTGGGTTCTTGATGATCGTATGAAACTGGATTGGAAAATCCAGTTGTCGCTGTATCTGATCCCGACCGTCGCTTACGGCGTGATGTTCCTGGGCCAGAGTTTCCCGAAATCCGAAGCATCCAAAAAGGGGTTGAAGCTTGGGGAAATGCTTCAGGATGTTGGTCTGCTTGGCGGGTTGGTCGTTTGCTTCCTGCTGTCGATGTTCCTTGGCGATATCCTGAAGCCGATTTTAGGCGATGACAACGCGAGGTATGCGGGATATGCCGTCGGCGCAACGTTGTTGTTCGGTGTTGGAGTGATCACCAAATTCTCGATTGGATCCGTACTGCTGTTCATCCTGTTCATCACGCACGCGATGGTGGGTGCGGTCGAGTTGGGGACCGACGGCTGGATTCAGAATATCACCGGAAATATTCTTTCATCGGAACAGGGCAAGATTCTGTTCGTCTTTACTTCGGCATTGATGTTCGCCCTGCGATTCTGTGCCGATTTCATCGAAAAGAAAATTGGCATCTCACCCATCGGGATCCTGCTGATTTGTGCCATTCTGGCGTGTATCGGATTGAATTTGACGAGCCGTATTGATGCGTTTGCCGGCGCAATCATTGCTCTGTCCGTCTACGGCATTGGCAAGACGTTCTTCTGGCCAACAATGCTCGCCGTAGCGTCGGACCGATTCCCGCGAACGGGAGCCATTGCGATCAGCATCATGGGTGGCATTGGTATGATGTCGGCTGGATTGATCGGATCGCCCGGACTCGGTTACTTCAAAGACCGGTACTCGGGTGAAGCACTCAAGGCTGCTGATGCTGTTCTGTATGAATCAGACAAAGCCGAAAAAGCGAGCCAGTTTCTGGTCTTCCCTGACGCCTTCGGACTCGACGGAAAGAAGCTGGGAGCCGCTCAGAAATCACTGGAAACGTTTCGAGAAGGCGGAGATGTTGGCGAGGCCGCATTTGCAAAGCTGGCACCACAAGAGCGCAAGCTGATTGAAGCAAGTATCAAGGGGGACCGCGATACGCTCGTCACGGATTCGCTGAT
>JANXOO010000758.1 GCA_025353525.1 Schlesneria sp.
CCCCCCCCCCAAAAAAAAGCGACTGGCAGGCGAACGATTGGCAGCTTTTCGCCTGAAGTTTCCATGTTCCAGCATCCGCGAGAACGAGACCCTCTCGCGGGGACGACTTCGATGTCGTCCATCGACCTTCACGACAGTCCCGTGACGGTCTGTCGCCCTTGCATCCCGCGTCTTGCTGGCTATACTTTTGGACTCTCCACTGGTCCGTGATTTGGTGAGTGGAATTCAGGACGAGATTTTTTTGAACGCAATTTGAGGTTGTCATGGGTTCCGAATGCGCAATTTGTCACAAGAAGCCAGTCCGCGGTAACCAGAAGGTCGAACGCGGCAAGGCGAAATATCTGGGTGGCAACGGCCGTAAAACAACCGGGATCACCAAGCGCTGGTTCCGTCCAAATCTCCAGTCGCTGCGAATGCAAACCGGCGAAACATCAAAGAGGGTCCGTGTTTGCGTCCAATGCCTGCGATCAGGGCTTGTTGTAAAACGAGTTGTCAAGAAACCGTTTACAATCGACGGTTGACGTTCCTGGGCGAAGTTCGAATGAAGCCTGACTTCTGATGAAATCAAAGCCAGGCTGATCCATGAACCTCGGCCCGGGCCACGGCTTGTGTGTGGATGACGTTGATTTTGGTCACTTCGGTCATCGAGCGGGTTTGGCATTCATGGAACTTTCTCGGGATGATATTCGGAAAGTTGCGTCACTTGCACGCTTGAAGGTTTCCGAGGGTGAACTCGACTCCCTTGCAGTCGATTTACGAGCGATTCTTGGGTATGTTCAAGTACTGAACGATGTCGACACGACGGACATCGCACCGATGGTCCATGCCGTTGAATTGCAGAATGTGTTGAGGCCCGATGTGCCCAACTCATCCTTGTCACGTGACGCCGCACTGTCGAATGCACCTCGCACCGATGGCAAGTATTTCCTGGTGCCGGCAATCATCGACGCCGAATGAACAAGACCTCACACTCGCAACTCGATTTGAAGATTCTGCTGAATACCGGGAAACCATATGCACGCGCGTTGGATCCGATACGCCCGAATCGCGTTCGTTTTGCTCGCGTTATTGAACCGAAAGTGGGCTTTTGGTGAGGAGCAACCGCCTGAGGGAAAGCGGATTCCACTGTGGAATGGCGCGGCTCCCGTCGGTGATGGAAAGTCCGAAAGTGCCGAGACCTGGATCACGGTTCATCAGGCACCTGTGCCGAACGGAACTGCGGCTATCATTTGCCCCGGCGGAGGCTATGGCGGACTGGTCACAGGAGCAGAAGGACACGGAATCGCAAAGTGGCTTAATGGACACGGAATTTCAGGAATCGTCCTTGAATATCGGCTTCCCGCAGGACGAGCATTCGTTCCACTGCTTGATGCTCAAAGAGCCATCCGTACGACTCGCGTAAACGCGAAAAACTGGCAAATCGATCCGGCGAAAACTGGAATTATCGGCTTTTCAGCAGGTGGCCATCTGGCGTCGACAGCAGCGACACACTTCGACGATGGCGACGCAAACTCAAACGACCTGACAGCGCGTATCGGTTGCCGTCCGGACTTCGCGATTCTCGTTTATCCCGTGATTACGATGGGTGAGAAAGTTCATTCGGGATCGCGACAGAACCTGCTTGGCAAAGAGCCATCAGCCAGCCTGATCGAATTATTCTCGAACGAAACGCAGGTGACATCAAAAACGCCCCCCGTTTTTCTGGCACACGCGATTGATGACAATGTTGTCGGGATTGAAAACAGCAGGATTTTTTATGAGGCAATGAAGGCCAAAAAAGTCCCCTGTGAATTACTGGAACTCGAATCGGGCGGCCACGGCCTGAACGGATACAAAGGTCCGATGTGGGACGCCTGGCAGGAAAAGTCGCTGATCTGGTTGGCCGAACAGAAGCTATCCCGGTAACTCCCGGCGTGGCGATCAATGAGAATCGCCCGAAACAGAACGTCTGTTTCGGGCGATTTCAACAATCTGAATCATTCGTGCCGACCTTGCCGAGCGTTCGTCCGCGACGCTCCTTCGCCCGTCAGAGGT
>JANXOO010000769.1 GCA_025353525.1 Schlesneria sp.
GCACAATGCGTGGTGTTCAGGTGCTGCTTTCGTGACGCCCCCAAGCAGTCGATGGCATTTTTCCCGCGAAAACGACCCGTCTGTCAGCAGGACGGCAACGGCTCCCGATCCCCCCGTCAAAGTTGCGAGCGATGTTGTGAACGATTCCATCGTCATATCTTCGAGAAGTCGCTGAATCGAGTAATCGATAATTTCTCTTGCAGTTTCGCACGAGACAACAATCCCGGCCCGAATCTGGCCAAGCTCGATACGATTTGCAATGTCGACCATGCCGTTCAGAACGCCCAGGCACGCGTTGCTGACATCGAAAACCGACGCGTCAGGGCTGATTGTCAGATTGGCCGCAACACTGCACGCGGTGGCAGGCTCGAACTGTTCCCGACACACACCCGCGTAAATCAAAACTCCGATATCTCGAGCGGCAACGTTCGAATGTTCCAGTGCCCTGCGGGCGGCTTCGGTCGCACCGTCGCTTAACCGATATCCGGCGGGCCACCATCGACGCTCGTTAATTCCCGTCCAGGCTTCCAGTTGTCCGGCAGGAATTCTGAGTTTTTCATAGAGCGGTTCGAGTCGACGTTCGATTTCAGCCGACGTGACAACGACAGGTGCCAGCTCGTAACCGATGGCATCGACGTAAACTCGTGAATATTTCATGGACGGTTCGTCGGCCAAAAATGGTTCGGGGCAAAGGATCAGGTTTCGCAATCATGACGCACCCCGGGAGGTGAACGCCAGATCAGGATGGATCGAGCAACTCAAGGTGTAAGGGTATTGGAATCCAATTTCAATAAGAAAATGTCCGGCGCAGCCAGCGGCGGAATCGGAACAGTACCGATTCGGACTCGATCGAAATTGTTCCGGTCCCTGATGTTCCCGGCAAAATGCGATCGTCGGGCTGTGAAATACTCGCACGGGCCTGGTACCAGATGCCGACAGGCCTGATCGTTCCGGACGACACGATTCGTGTCGGAAGGTTTGCCCGACGGACCAAATCAGTCGTGACCAGATCAATGTCAAGTTCGGCCAATTCGACGATTTCACCGTGCAGAACGTTGCCAGGACATTCGGGACAACGCAACCGCACCGATTGACCGACGCGGACATCTGCCGCGCAATCCTGGCTGACAATCAGTGTGGCTGCCACTTTGGACCGTTCGCCGATCAGGCAGACAGTCGTGCCGGCTCGCAGAAAACAGCCTCGATTGCGGGGGTCGAGCGGTGTCGATGACCAGCCCGGAAGCGACCCTGCCGGCGAGCGATTTGGCGAGAAAGCCGGTACGACGACTCCTGATCGAGGTGCTCGCAGGACAAGCCGATCGGCGTCGCGGCGGCGGCGTTCGAGTTGTTGTTCGACTTCGTGTAGCGATTCTCGAGTACTCGGGATCTGTGCGGCAACTCCCTGTTCGCGAACCCGGCGACGTTCCAGTTGCTCAAGGCGAACCCGATGTTCCTGCACTTCTCCTTCGAGACGAGCGAGTTCCCGTTCGAGTTGCGGAGAGGCGAGTTTTGCGATGACTTCCCCATCGTTAACGACCGACCCGATGGTCACTCCTTCGACGAGTGTCCCTTCAGACGTGACATAGACTCGAGCGGCGGCATCCGAATCGAATAACGCCGTCGCAGTCACGTGGCTGGGCAGCGGAACCAGCAGCACTGTTGCAAGAAGTATGATCGCCAGCATACCACGGCGAAAAAACCGGGGCCAACAAATGCGATCCCGCTGTGCAGGGCTCATTAGCCACTGCAGCAGGTTGGACATCGGCATTGCCAGCGTCGCCCAGGCCGTCAGCGCGGCGAAGACGTGTACGACGGGTGCCAATCCATAGGGCTTCAACCAGTAGTAAAGAACCCACAGAACCGAAACTGTCAGTTACAACCGGTACGCCAGTGACGCCATTC
>JANXOO010000804.1 GCA_025353525.1 Schlesneria sp.
CGGATGCTCAGGAACCTCCGATTTACGAAGGGGAACTTGAGCACCTGAAGAAACTGAATCCGCAGAAGACACGCATTCACAGCATCGAATTCGGGGTCGGCCAGGAAGTCTCTGAAGCCACAGCACCAAAAAACTTTCTGCGAAAACTCTCGCGGCAGAACGGTGGCACCTATCGCTATTTCGACGTGACCCGATTCAAATAGTCAATTCTGGCACGGTTTCAGGTTTTGATAATTCGTATCGACATGATGACAACGTCAAAGCGTCGCCATCGCAACCGGGCGCCTGAATCGTCCGTGCCGGGGTTCTTCAATTAAAAAAGGAAAATTGATGATTCGATTCGCACTCGTCTCCGGCTTCTTTCTATCTCTGTTTTCTGTTTCGGCCGGTTCACTTCAGGCGGGTGCCGGCGACGGTCGTCTGGACATCTACTTTGTCGATGTTGAAGGTGGCGCAGCGACGGTCATTGTGACCCCTCAGGGCGAATCGATGCTGATCGATTCCGGATATCCCGATTTTGGCGGTCGCGACCGGGATCGAATTCTCGATGTGCTGCAAAACGTGGCGAAGCTCGAACAGCTCGACCATGCCGTCGTCTCGCACTGGCATCTGGATCATTTTGGAAACCACGCATCGATCGCGGCCAAATTCAAGGTCGTCAATTTCCTGGATCGAGGGATTCCCGATTCACTTGGTGAAGACCCTGGTTTTGCTGATCGAGTGGCCCCCTATCGATCCGCCAGCCAGAACCGTTCCAAAACGTTGAAAGCAGGCGATGTCGTGCCGCTCAAGTCCGGAACCACGCCGATCGGAATGCAAGTTGTCACTGCCAGCGGCGAAGTCATCGCCAATCGGGGTGAGGTGAATCCGTTCGCCTCGCAACATGTGCCACAACCGGAAGACACGTCCGACAACGCGAAGAGTATCAGCCTGCTGCTGACGTTCGGAAAGTTCCGGTTTCTTTGCTGTGGTGACCTGACATGGAATACCGAAGCAAAGCTGATGATGCCGAATAATCCGCTCGGACAGATCGATCTGTTTATGGCGACGCATCACGGGTTGAATGCGAGCAACAATCCCGTCATGGTGCTGGCGCTCGATCCTCGCGTCTGCGTGACGTGCAATGGCCCGACGAAGGGTGCAAACCCGGAAACGATTGCAACATTGAAAAAAGTCAAATCGCTGCAGGCGATGTACCAGTTGCATCGCAATGTTCTACTGGAAGAAAAAGATCAGGCGCCGGTTGCAAATATTGCGAACATGGCCGAGACGGCAAAATGTACCGGAACCTGGGTCAAGGCGTCGGTCGCCAAAGATGGGAAAAACTACACCGTCCAGATCGGGCCGGAAGGAACAGCGAAGACGTTCGAGACAAGGTGAATCAGCGATTGTAATCGAAGTTCCCCGGCTGACTGCCGAGACGTTTTTGCGTTACGCTGAATGGCTGAATCAGGTCAAATCGACCAACGATCTGGCACTGACGTTCGCAAGAGTTCCGTCAATCGCGGTGCCATTACTGATTGGAGCCGATCTTCAGACGGCGGGTCGCGGTCGCGGTGCGCATCAGTGGTGGAGCGCTGAAGGCTCGCTGATGTTTTCAATCATTGTTGATATGCCGGGTGTGGGACTGCGTCCCGCCGATTGGCCACGATTTTCGCTGGTGACCGGACTGGCAATCGCTGATGCGTTGTCTTTATTTCTGCCATCAGCCCGGATCGGCCTCAAGTGGCCCAACGATGTCTGGCTTGATGGTCGAAAGGTTTGCGGGATTCTGATCGAGCAAAGCGATCTGATACCGGACCGACTGATCGTGGGGATTGGACTGAACGTCAACAATTCGTTTAACGCAGCACCACATGAACAGCGACAAACGGCCACGTCGATGATCGACGCGTCGCACGGGAACGAATTCTGCCGAACAGAAATCCTGATTGCGTTCCTCAACGAATGGGAGTCGCTGATCGAGGATCTGTCGCAAGGCCGGTTGAATTTGCCCGAACGCTGGTCGCGTCGATGTGTCCTGGCAGGACATCCGGTCACACTGTCAGAGGGAGATCGGGAAACGATTGGAGTTTGCAGCGGCATCGACGACGACGGAGCACTGCTGTTACGGACGGAATTTGCGACAGAAAAACATTATGCGGGAACTGTGAGGCGAATGTAGATGACGCTGAAAGCGGGGGCGCAATCAATTTACTTATCATGCGTGGTCCGGGTTGAGGTCGTTGAGGGATTCAGTGACCCCTGGAAACTGCCGCAGTCCGCTTCGAACGCGGGAGCGGACTCACAAACGAAGCTTCAATCCGGACCGCGAGCATTATAAATACATCAAAGCCGGTTTCTGACTTCGCTTGCCGAACGCGGACATTCACTTCGATCGAGTTCACTTCATTTTTTATGCATCGCGCATTTTCTACACAAGCGACTTGCTATTAAAATATCAAATCTGCAATCTTCGCCGGGGCTCTGTTCCGAAACACTGGATATCCCGATTCGTTGCCGGAATGATCGCAATAATCCGAAATCCACTGCCGCACTTTCTTCTGAATGACTGTAGTGATTTGATGCTGCCTGGTCGGTTGACCTTTCTGTTTAACCGACCAACGTGACTGGCGGAGCTTTTGCTCTGCAATGTTCGATTGTCTGGCCGTCGTATTTTCCACCTGTGTTCGGTTCTTCGTTTGAGTGACAGGATCACTCCGCACCTCATGCCCTTTTTCCGGGTTTCGCACGCGCCAGCCTTGCGCGAGTCTCTGACCGAATAGAA
>JANXOO010000840.1 GCA_025353525.1 Schlesneria sp.
CTGTTTGGCGGAATTGGCCGCCTTGCGCTTTTGCTCGTACTTGAACTTGCCGTAGTCCATAATCCGGCAGACGGGCGGTCGTTCGTTGGGGGCTACTTCCACCAGATCCAGACCAGAGTCCATCGCCGTCCTCATCGCTTCCGACGTTGGGATCACCCCCAGCATTTTTCCTTCTTGATCGACGACCCGGATCGGCGAGAGACGAATCTGGTCGTTAATTCGATGCGTTGTTTCGATTGCTGCATTCTCCTGAAATTGAGTGGAAGTGTCCGGCGGCATCCCGAACGTTTCGCCAAGCGCGACTGATAGTATTATCCCGAAGTCCGCCAACCGTCAAGAACTCGTTCACAACATACTCAAATATTCACCTTTTCCCGCTATCCTGATTTCGGCTCATTGCCGTGAAATCGAGGGTCCACTGCACCGCTTACAGAGGTCGGCACCGCTGCGTTTGGCAAAGCCAGGCGACGCAGAAAAACGCGGGAGGGAAAAGTACAATCAACGACCCGTCACAGTGATTTTGACGGATAAATCAGGTTCGATCTTCGGCGTGTACCGGGACCGTCAACAACATCACTTTGCGGTCATGATTGCGACCCGCCGTACCCCGAAAGATTTCGCGACCGTCGACTTCCAAGCCGATTTCCGCCGAAGAATCGGTGTCGGTCAGCAAGACATCTCCGGGACTGAGGGTTGCTAATTCGCGAGCGGTCAGCTTCAGATTCGCAATTCGGGCAGTCGCAGTGACTGGAACTCTGGTTGCGGCCAACCTGGCACTGATTGACGATTGCCCCGCAGCAGATGCTCGCAACGGCGAATCTGCAATCTCTTTCCAGGGGACACACAACTGAAACAACCCCCGACAAGGCCCGCACGTTATTTCAAAACTGACAAGTGCAACCGCTTCATTTGACACCGCTTTGGCAATCAGCGATCCATCCGAAACCAGTCGCGTCATTCGAAGGGAGTTGGTCTGCAAGACATCGCTCGACAGATCCTGCAGGATTCGAGCGAACGCCTTTTCAATCAACCGGGCTTCGACACTTGTGAAAGAGCGATCCGCCGATTGAACAGCAGCAGCAGGACTTCCGCCGAGCAGGCAGTCAATGAATGTCAGCGCGAGCGAACGACTCATGTCGAGCAGCCATGGATCACTTGAGATGCGTGATTCCAGTATCGCCAGACACGAGGGATTTTCAGACGTCGCAAGGTAGTCACGATACGTCGACTGCTCGACCTCCAAAAAATGGACAGCGACAGTCGTCCGCAATAATAACCCGAGTCCGTTTTGGAGCGATGGACTCGATGCACGGACCGAAAGTCTCAAAGCCTCCAATTGAACGGGATGCAACGGTACCGGATGTTCAAAATCGTAAGTTTGGACATGTGCTGTGGGATTCGTTGGCGACGCATTCGCAGATGACGCGGCATCAAGCGACGAAAAATCGACTGCTGAGAGTATTGCAGCGACTTCCGAATGACTCAGGACATCACCCATTCGAATTCTCCATTCCGTCGAATCATCGCCTTGACTGTTTCATCCGAAAATCGGAACCGGACGCGGAAACCGAACAGGACTCACCCGGTGTCACCCACGAATCTGGCCAGAACCATGAGCCACCCATTTGTAACTGGTCAGCTCACGCAGGCCACAGGGGCCACGGGCATGAAATTTGTCGGTCGAAATCCCGATTTCCGCACCCAATCCGAATTCACCACCGTCGTTGAATCGGGTGCTGGCATTCACCATTACGGCTGCCGAATCAACTTCTGCCGTAAACCGCCGGGCGGACGACAAATCGTTGGTTACAATGGTTTCAGTGTGGTGTGATCCATAGTGATCGATGTGTTCGATCGCAGTCGAGATGTCGTCGACAACTTTTGCAGACAGAATCAGATCGAGGTATTCGGTGCGATAGTCCGTTTCTGTGGCTGCTTTGGCCCACGGAATCGACCGGCAGGTTCGATCGCAGCCACGCACTTCCACTCGTTCCGCGTGCAACATCTCCCCGACGAGCGGAAGAAATTGTTCTGCGATTCCGGCATGTACGAGCAGGCATTCTGCAGCGTTGCAGACGCCGGGTCTTTGACATTTACTGTTTTTCAGGATGTCGAGTGCCATTTTGAAATCGGCCGTTTTGTCCACGAAAACATGGCAAATGCCGTCAAAGTGCTTGATGACAGGCATTCGTGCTTCGGCAGAAACCCGTTCAATCAGCGATTTGCCACCTCGCGGAATCGTGACATCGATACGATCATTTCGCTTCAGCAGTTCGCCGACAACGTCGCGTTCAGCAGTCTGTACAAGTTGAACCGCAAATTCAGGCAACCCTGTTTCCACCAATGCGTCCTGCAGCACGCGATGGAGAGCGACATTACTGTGAAGTGCCTCTTTACCACCTCGCAAGATGACGGCATTCCCGCTCTTGACACACAGCGACGCGGCATCAACGGTCACATTGGGTCGCGATTCATAGATGAAGAAGACGACCCCGAGCGGAACGCGAACTCGCATGACTTGAAGCCCGTTTGGACGGACGCTGGAGTCAATGACTTCACCTACGGGATCAGGCAAACCTGCCACGTCATGCAAGGCTTCGGCAATGTCAGCCAGTCGCTTCGAAGTCAACGTCAATCGGTCAACTGCGGCAGCATTCAGGCCGAATTCGGGAGCTTTTGCCAAATCAACGGCATTCGCGGCGACGATTGCATTGGCACGAGACAACAGCAACTCCGCCGACCTGATCAACCATCGTTGCTTTTGCCCGCCACTGGCAATCGCCAACCCGCGCGAAGCCAGTTTCGCCTGCGACGCAAGTTGATCGGCATATCGAGCCCACTCTGACATTCAACGCTCCTCGAAAGTGAACCGAGTATCGTCGTCCCATTGGTAACCGTCAATCGCGAGCAACGTGGCAAACAGATTTTCCTGACCAGACTTGATCCTGGCAATCGGATTTACGAAGACACTGTTTGATCGTCGAAGTTTCGAGTGAATGGAGGAATTGGCTCGACTTGCGAAATAGACATCAAACGCAAGTTGGATTATAAGAAGCCGTTCACGGGTGTGTTTGCAGAGTTGATTTCACGGAGTTACGCAGGAGATAAATCGTTGGATTTTGGCGATTTGGTGAGTGCGATTCGTATTGTGGAGCTGTCTGTCAAGCAGCGTCCTGCCGCCATTCGAGCGCTCGTACAAGCTGCCAATTGGGAAGATGAGGGGATCGCTCCCGAGATCGTTCTTGAAGCCATCGAAGAACGCGAAGCGGCGGCTCAGACGCTTGTTTCCAGCGATTTTGCGCTGCCGCATGCGTTCGTCGATTGGGAAGGTGACTTCCGGATCGTGCTCGGACGCAGCCGGTCGGGAATTGACTACGGCGTACCCAGCGGCCAAAGCGTCAAGCTGATTGTGCTGCTCGTGATCGGGCGAAAACTTCAGCAGACGCATGTCGAAGTTTTGGCGGGACTGGCCGAATTGCTCAAGTTGCCCGAGTTCAGGCAGCAGTTGATCGATGCAAAAGACACTCGAACAATCGATGCGCTGCTGTTGACCAAAGCGGGGATTCAGCCGGACCAACGGCCTGTTCGCAGCCCCGGTATTCCACGGCTGACACAAATCATCGTGAAACAGGCGATGCAACTCGTGGAATCGCTCGGTTCACAAGCGCTACTGATCGCGATTGACCGCCTTGAAAGCGTTCCGTGGGATGCCCTGTCGCAGTGGAAGGGTCGACTGCTGCTTGTGACGACCGAGCACAGCGAAGATTTTCACATTGATCGCGAGGATACGCACGTCTTTGAGGGGTTGCATGCATCGTTGTCGCGCATGGATCGAGCGAATCTCGGCCAGTTGCTCGCGTCGTCGCAAAATCTGCTTCACGAAAAGACGAGTGTGATTTGCGTGACGGGCCCTGACGGACGCCGACTTGACAGCATTACCGTCACCAAGCCGGAAGCACACTTTCGGGCGATGCTCTCAGAGAAAAACCGACGCGGGGTCGATATCGTTCGTCCTGCCGTCATGCTTCGCGTTCTTTCCCTGGCGGTCGAAATCGC
>JANXOO010000841.1 GCA_025353525.1 Schlesneria sp.
GTGCCGGTCGCCTTGATCAGATCACGGCGCGAAATCGCGCCACTCGATTCGGTGTTATCCACGGTTGAGACTCCTGTTGAGGTTGCCTTCGAACTGCCTCGCGATCAAACGCCAGGACAGTTTCCTGCGACAATATAATTCCACAAAACTGACGAAACGCCCAAGGCGTTTCGATACGACAATGCGTGCACCCACGGCGGGTCGAAAACACAATAGCGTCAGTCTATATGTTGTACCGTTCCCGACGCCATTTCGGAAGCTGATTTGGGGCAATTTCATGTGGTGACATTGAGAGTCGACCTGCTTCCGGTATTATGCTGCCGGTTGCAAAGGCGGCTGAAAAAGCAGGACAGGCACCAGGAGGCCCCCCCGGGCGCCGGGGTACCGTTTTTCAGCGACCGTTATTTCCTTTCCGGCCGGTGCGTCATTTGTTTCCGGGCGAGCAAACGGACGGCGATGTATGGCTGTTGTCACAACTCGCACCGCGCGAAGTACTATTTCAACGCCTGTGAAAGTTCGATCGTGACTAGTATCGAGACCGTTTGATGTCGCATCCACTGCTCGCAATTGAAGCAGGAAACAGCCGTCTGAAGTTTGGATTGTTCGTTCCGTCGATCAGTTCGTTCTATCGGCGTGTTGGAACGAACGTCAGCAAAGTCGTCGATGTCGCTGAAGAATGGCCCAGTTGCCGTCGATTGCTCGCCATTCGCGTCGAAGACCCGGTCCCCTGGCAAACGCTCGCCACCTGGAATCCCGATGAGACCGTGATCGCGGGATCGAATCCACAGGCCGTAGAACGCGTCTTGCAAGGCTGGCAGTCCACCGGACTAAAACCTCCGCAAGTCGTCCGCGACAGCTCGGCAATACCGATATCACTTGATGTCGATGCTCCGGAGAAAGTCGGGCTGGACCGCCTGCTCAATGCCGTCGCCGCCAACGCACTGCGTCCCGCGTCACGACCGGCGATCGTCGTCGATTCGGGGACCGCGACCACCGTTAACTTTATCTCGCGGGATGGCGTATTCTGTGGCGGTGCGATTTTGCCGGGGCTCGAAATGTCGGCGAAAGCATTGCACTACTACACGGCAGTGCTGCCACGACTTCCGATTCAGGATCTGGGGGGCGATGTTCCGGTTGCCCCCGGTCGCAATACCCGGGAAGCCATCCGAAACGGCTTGTTCTGGGGTCAAGTCGGAGCCATCCGGGAACTCGTACGACAGATCAGTCACCACCAGAACCTGGGCGAACCCGACTTCAGTGGCGATTGCGATCGCGACGATTCGCCATGGATGATCCTGACGGGCGGCGGTGGTCCGGTACTCGGCTCACAGTTTCCCGGATTTCTCGCACTCCGATCGCTCGGGATGCACGGCCTGGTCCTGACCGCATGGAAATCGGGCCGGGGCAATCATCAATGACAGGCACGGATCTGCGTCGGATGAGTCCCGGTCACAAGACGGCAGCGCTGCTAACGCCTGCCGGTCGCGGCGCCGTGGCCACGATTCGAATCGTTGAAAACCGGACAAATCCGCCGTTGGAATACATCGCGGACAGCATGAACGGAATTGATTCGTTCTTCAAAGCTTCGAACGGATTGTCGATTGCCGAGCAGCCTGTCTCAAGGATCGTATTCGGCAAATGGGGCCAGTCGAATATCGAAGAACTTGTCGTTTGTCGGCCTGCACCGGACATGCTCGAAATTCATTGCCACGGTGGCGATGCGGCTGCAAGGCGAATTCTCGACGATCTGGAATCAGCCGGTTATCAATCAATCAAATGGCGCGATCAGGTCGTCCAGGCGACGGATCTTCTGGACGCCGAATGCCTTGAAGTACTGAG
>JANXOO010000857.1 GCA_025353525.1 Schlesneria sp.
TCCCAAAGCCGAAATCTACCTCTTCAAAGACGATGCCATCGAACCCAGGCATGCGATCATCTACAACCGGGGGGGACGATTTGAACTCGAAGACACCAATACTCCGGACGGCACCTATGTGAACGGAATTCCTGTCAAACGCCAGATGTTGCAAAACGGCGATCAAATCGTGATGGGAAAAACCGTGCTCGAATTCACGTTGAAAGAGAACAACGCCTGATACACAGGTTCTCGATAAGAACACCACAACTTGAGAGGAACACCCATGTCGATTTCAGTGAAATGTGATGACTGCGGAAAAACGCTGAAGGCTCCCGATTCTGCAGCAGGCAAGAAAGCCAAATGTCCGCAATGTGGTGCAACGGTCAAGATCCCGGAACCGGTCTATGACGCAGAAGAGGCGGTCGAAGGGGAATCGCACGAAGATGCCGATCCGTTTGCGGGTGTCGATTCTTACGACTCGCCCTCCGCTCCTGCCTCGGACGACCGGAAACCCTGTCCGGCATGCGGAGAAATGATCGTTGCCACCGCTGCAAAATGCCGTTTCTGTGGCGAGATCTTCGATGCGAAATTGAAAAAAGCAGCCAGAAAAAACTCGAAAGGAGCTGTCGACGACGATATGACGACGGGCGACTGGGTTGCCGCAGTTCTCTGTTCCGGAATCGCTTGCATCTTCGGGATCGTGTGGATGATCCAGGGAAAGAAAAAAGGCTTGAAAATGTTTGGCGTTTCACTCGCCTTTGTCATCATGTGGAACATCATTTCTGCGGTGATTCAATTTGCAGCAAAGAATGGAAGACCTTGACAGGCATGACGGAACCAAAAATCATCAGTTGTGACTGCGGTGCAAAAGTTCGCACTCCGTCCGGTGCGAACAGCCGCACTTTTCGATGTCCAAAATGCAAAGCGGGGATCGCATTGACGATCGACGCACGCGTTTTGACATCGACCCAATTGAAGCCAGGTGATCCGGGTTCGATCTGTTCGATCTGTCAGTCACCAGTCGGTTCCGACGACTTTGTCGTCACATGTCCGGAATGCCAGCAGATTCTGCATCGTGAATGCTGGTCAGAAGTCGGAGGATGCAGCACCTACGGCTGTGCTCAGGCACCGGCAGCCGACAACTCGGATGCGACGGCTGCGAGGCCACTTGCAGCGTGGGGCGACGACAAAAAGTGCCCCGCGTGCGGCGAAACGATCAAGTCCATCGCATTGCGGTGCCGCTATTGCGGGACGGATTTTTCCAGTGTCGATCCGATGACCGTTCATGATTTGCGGCGTCAGGCGTTGAATGTCGAAACGCTGAATAAAATGAAGCAGTCAACGGTTGCCATTTTCGTCGTCAGCCTGATCGGATGCCTCGCACCGCTGATGGGACTGGTCGGTGCATTCGTGTTTATTCCTCGCCGAAAGGAATTGAAGAAATGCGGTCCCGTTTACCAGGTAATGGCCTATGCCGCACTGGGGCTCTCTGCGGTATACTCGGTCCTGATGTTCGTGTTCCTGATTTTCGAGTTTCAGTAAAACTTTGCGGCGAATTGACATGTTGTTGGCTGCCAAAATGATCATCGCCGGACTTCGCGAAGAAGGCACGATCTGTCGCAGGTGTCAAAAAGAAATCGTTGCCGGCGATCAAACCGCTGCGTGCCCCGATTGTGGCGGGATTCATCATTGGGTTTGCTGGTCCGATGGATCGGGATGTGGCGCCTATGAATGTCCTTCTGCAAATCGCTCGATCGAAACGCGATCTGATAACGGTTCGGGTGCGGAGGTGATTCATGTCTCGAATGACGAACTGGCCAGCGTCACTCCACTGCCATTGCCGCGCGCAACCGCAGCCGGCTGGATTCCACAAGTGAACGCTCACCCTGTTCCTGCGGGGCCGAAACGCTGGAGCCGACTGGCGATCACCTCGCTGGCCATCGCGGTGATCGGGGTTCCGCTGTTCGGAATCGTGACCGGGCTGATCGCAGTGATCATCGGTTGCCTGGCATTGTCGGGGCATTCGCGACAGTGGAAAGGGGCGGCGATGGCCGTCGCCGGTATCGTACTGGGTATTGTGGATGTGGCAGGCTGGACCGTCGGGCTGATTATGATTCTGGATACTCCGGCACTTAACGTAACCACCATCGATCAATTTGAACCTGATCCAAAGGCATTGCAAGAACTTCCGGCAGCGATCAACCGCGCGATGAAGTCCAACGTGCTGATTCAGACGACAACCGGATTTTCTCTGCTTCACGGCGCGGGAATCGGATCGGGTGTGATCGTGCGGATCGCCAACGGAACGGCGTGGATTGTTACGAATCGTCATGTTGCCGATTCCGGTTTCGCCCCCGATCGCAGCGGAAGCAGCAGCGAACTTCCCAAAGGGACCCAACTGTCCGTCAAGTCGGTCGGTCAGCCAATGACCGCAGGGCAACTGGTCTGGGTCGCTCCGCACGGAATCGACCTCGCTGTGATTACGATGCCGGTCACGTCGCAAGAAGCCGTTTCGGCAGAATGGGATGACGTGCCGAAAACGACGGTAGGAGAAGAAGTCTTCGCGATCGGGAATCCACACGGACTCGGCTGGACCTACACGCCGGGGGGCATATCACAAATGCGATTGCAGGCCCGCGGACCGATGTCCATCCGGATCATTCAGACCAGTGCTGCCATCAATCCCGGCAACAGCGGCGGGGGTCTGTATGATCGGAATGGCCGACTGGTTGGAATCAACACCTGGACCAAAGACAAGCGGTTTGCGGAAGGGTTGAGTTTTTCAATTGCGTTCCACACGTTGCTGCCCATTTTGCCTGCCGAATTCGGTATTTCTGACCGCCATTTCGAAGATGGCACGCCATAATTCGCCGATGACCCAACAACTCTGACGACGACATCCCTCATTGAAAACGACAAGCTATGAGTAACGTGCGACTTCGCCGTTTGCAGGCCGATCACCAGAACCTCGTCGAATTTGTTCGTCTCCATCCCAGATTACGACTGATTCAGGCCGTCGGTGATCCGCCGGAACAGTATCAGATCGAATACCGCATCAAGAGCCTGCGTCAGGTTGGCGATGATCTGCAAGAGATCAAAAGCCATCTCGTGGAAATCTCGTTGCCCCGCAACTATCCCCGTACGCCGCCGCTGTGCCGCATGCTGACGCCGGTCTTTCATCCGAATATCGCTCCTCACGCCATTTGCGTTGGCGATCACTGGAGTGCCGGAGAACCACTGAAGTCGATCGTTGCCCGCATCGGCGAAATGCTCGCCTACCAAAGTTACAACGTGAAGAGTCCCCTGAACGGAGAAGCCGCCCGGTGGGTTGAAGAAAACCTTGATCGCCTGCCTCTCGACAAGGTCAGCTTGCTGGTCGAAGAAGTGTCACCGGATGAAAAGTCGCCAGATGATCTCGAGCCCCGGACACCGACTGCAATCGCTCCGCCGAACCGTACGAAACCTTCGCGCTCGGTCGCGACTGACGATTCTGCGGAGGATATCATATTCGACGAGCCGCCCGTCGAGCCTCAAAAGATACGAGTGGCCTGTGCGACTTGTTCAACACAATTTCGAATTGCTGTCACTAACATGGGCAAGAAGGCTCGCTGCAGCAAGTGCCAGGCAGTGTTTTTGATTTCTGATGATCGGGTAGTCACTTAACGTGCCCAACGAAGTCACTTTGCAAGTCGAAGACGACGACCTGCTCCGCGCTGTCGCACGACGACGCGATCGGAACCGGACGATGCTGGTTGTCGCAACGATCGTTGTATTTCTGTCGTTCGCATTGAGAGTGCGGGACGACACTCGAGTCGAATTCCGACTGTGCCCAGGCTATCCACTCCCTGAATCATGCATGTCAAAAGCGTGGTTCCACCACGACTGTCCGGGATGCGGATTGACTCGAAGCTTCATTTTCCTGGCGCAGGGAGATTGGCGTCGCTCGTTTTCAACACATCGCATTGGCTGGCTGCTCGCACTGTCGATTGTCGCTCAATTTCCATACCGCTGGATTTCGCTGCGTCAGCCCGAACAGATCAGGTCGCCAGATTGGGCACGGTGGTTTGGCTGGTTGTTGATCGTTTTGCTGTTTGGCAACTGGCTGGTGAATGTCGTGCTGGCCGGGAACTCTCGACTTTCGACGGATTTCATACGAGAATGCCCCCGGAGGCTGTTGTGGAAAGAAGAAATCGAATCATGAGGATTCGGGGGTCCAACATGTACGGATGGCTGCGAATCGCATGCGCTTTCGGCGTATTCGTGTCATATTCGGCGGCACAGATCGGACTTGGTCAGGATGACGGTTCGATGTTTACAGCCAATCGCAGAGATGGAAACACGTCCACCGAACCGCGTCGGCCAAGAACTGAAGACGAAATGGTGATCGAGCGTCGCCGCGCCTTGATGCAGGAATTCGACGCCGAAACGAGTCTCGATCGCGGGCAATCGATTCATCCGGATTTGATGAGTTCCGTTAAAGACAACACGATCGGCGTGCGGTACGAAGAACGCGAAGCCTACTTACGAGTCATCAGGCTGGCGAGCGAAGTGCCGCTCCATCGACAGGAACAATTCGCTGCAGATCTTCGCGAGGAGCGCCGATCGATCAATCCGGTCTACAATCGCCGAAAACCTGGCGACTTTCCTCCATTCGTCGATCTTTTTACGCACCCCGAACCGTATCGCGGTCGACCGGTGACTTTGCATGGCACGCTGCGCAAGCTGACCGCGTTCGATGTCGGCAAGAACCGGTTTGATCTTGAACGGGTTTACGAAGGCTGGGTTTACACAGACGATTCGCAGGGAAATCCCGCTGTCGTCGTGTTTACGAGCAAGGATGATCGATTGCCCGTTCGAGGCGATCTTCAGGAAGAGGTTCGTTTTACCGGCTATTATTTTAAAATGTATGGCTACGACGCACAGGATGTTGCCCGGAAAGCTCCGCTGATCATCGCGGGCGAGATCGAATGGGTTCCGCATCCTTACAAAAATGTCTATCAAGCGATGGGAATCGAATGGTACGGACTGACAACGCTTGTATTTCTGATCGGATGCTATCTCTTCTGGCAAACGAATCGCCGGGAAATGCCGCCCCGCCCACCGCTGCAAATCGAACCTGATTTTACGCACTTTCCGCCGCGCGAACACCCCGCGATTGACCAGCATTTGCCGCAAACGATGACAGAAACCGAGGACTCCTGATTGTGGTTCGATTCCGCCCGCTGCTCGCGCCACTCGATCGACCGATTCGGCTCGCCGTGCTCATTTCAGGAGGGGGTACAACACTGGCGAATCTGGTGATGAAGATTCAGACAAACGAACTCGACGCCGAGGTACGGCTGGTCGTTTCCAGTCGACCTGATTGCGGCGGGGTCAGTCGCGCGACCGGACTAAATCTTCCATGCATCGTACTTCAGCGAAAATCATTCACCACAGTCACCGAATTCAGCGAGGCGATCTTTTCCCGGTGCCGTCAGGCGGAAGTCGACCTGGTCATTTGTGGCGGATTCCTTGCATTGATCTCGATCCCGGACGACTTTTCCGGGCGCGTGATGAACATCCACCCGTCACTCATTCCGGCGTTCAGCGGGAAAGGGTTTCACGGCCATCGTGTTCATGAAGCCGTTTTGGAACGTGGAGCCCGAATCAGCGGTTGCACGGTCCATTTTGTCGATGATGAATACGACCACGGGCCCATCATCGTGCAACAAACAGTTCCGGTTCTGGACAACGATAGGGCAGACGATCTTGCGGCACGTGTATTCACGTCCGAATGCGAGGCACTTCCCGAGGCGATTCGATTATTCGCAGCCGGTCGGCTCGAGATCGACGGATCGAGGGTCACGCGCTGCGACTGACGCATATTTTGCAGCACTGATGATGCCGAATGTCATTCCACAACGGAAACGCCCGTGAAATAGCTCGGCTCATATCCGGGACTCCATTTGATATTGCAGCCGATGCTGGGGCGCTGTTCTTCGAGCGGCCCTTTTCCTTCGAGCATCGCGTCGACCGCCCGGCGCAAATCACTGCCGGTCACCGGAATGCCGTTGTTGGGTCGACTTGCATCGAACTGGCCGCGGTAGACCAATGCCTGCTTTTCGTCGAAGAGGTAGAAGTCAGGAGTGCACGCGGCTTTGTAAGCCACAGCCACTTTTTGCGTGCCATCGTACAGATAGGGGAATGTATAGCCCGCCGAGGCATGTTCCAGCATCATCTTTTCCGGGTTGTCTTCAGGATGCGACGCAACATCGTTGGAACTGATCCCGACGACCGCAACACCTTTAGGGATGTAGTCTTTGCCAAACTGCGCAATTCCTGCTCTTAGATGTTTGACGAACGGGCAGTGATTGCACATAAAGATGACAACCAGACCTTTGGCCGATTTGAAGTCGGCCAGCGACACGGTTCCTTTGTTGATATTCGGCAACGAAAACGGCGGGGCGATTGTTCCGAGAGGTAACATTGTTGATGCGGTCTTGACCATAATGTGGCTCCTTGATTGTGACGTTTGATTGATTTTGTGCATCCCGCAATTCAATGCGTTCTTTGCCGATGGCCCTTCGGTGAAAACAACCGGAACGATTCTTCAGGATCGCCGTGGTTGTTATCTGAGAAGTGCAATCGTGTTGCGGCTTTTTTGCATTTCCGGGTTAGCGGTCTCCACGATGTCTGTTTTCGTTCGTTGCGGACGCAACCCGATCGATCCGCAAGCGTTTTACGACGCGGGCATCGGCGTTCAGAACTGTGAATAACAGATCCTGCCACTCGAATGCCTCTCCCGTCGACGGCATGCTTCCCTTTTGAGAAAAGACAAAGCCCCCGACCGTATCGAATTCACTGTCCTCGGGCAGTCCGAAATCGAACCGGCGATTGAGTTCATCGAGTCGTATCCTGGCCGAAACTTCAACTGCCCTGTCGTTCAGTTCATTGATTTCTTCGGCGACTTCCTCTTCGTCGTATTCGTCGGCGATCTCGCCAACAATTTCTTCAAGGATATCCTCCATCGTCACCAGTCCCGCCACGCCACCGTATTCGTCGTGGACAATTGCAATGTGTATTTTCTGACGCTTCATCAGTTCCAGCAACGAGGGAATTGCAGTGGTACTCGGTACAAAGACCGGTTCACGGATGATATCCCGCAACACCGGAATCGTTTGTCCATTACGAGTTGGCGAAAGTGCTTTCAGCAAGTCCTTGGAATATAAAATCCCGAGAACATCATCGGTTGAATCGCCGATGACGGGGATTCGGCTGTGTCCGGATTCGATCAGTTGCATCCGGGCTTCTTCCAGAGTCAGATCGGCGCTGACGCAGTCCATTTCTGTGCGAGGTGTCATAATGGCACCGACATCTTCGTCCTGAAGTTGCATCACGCGCTGAATCATCGCTGTTGAACCCGACTCAAGGACCCCTTCGCGTTCCCCTTCTTCGACGACCGATCGGATTTCCTCTTCGATTTTTGATGTCTCGTCGGTCTTTTCGTCGGACCGACCGGCCATCCGCTGCATGTAACGATCAAGTTGTGTTGCGATCCACAGAAGCGGAGTCAACGCCGTTTGTAGCCCTTCAATTGCCGGCCAGCACGTCATGAGAAATGATTCTGACGCGACTCGGGCGATCGTCCAGGGAAGCAAGTCTGCTGCGACGAATGCCAGTGCCGCGAAGAAAGCGTACTTCAGGATAAACTGAAACGTGCCACTATCGACGGAATGGTTCGCGTCGACATGCGGCCAGCCGATCCAGCAGCAAAGAATCGTTGCCAGCCCGAGCGTCGACATCGTCAATAAAAATTCGAGCGCCAGCAGTGCTTCGCTCTGCCGATTCAGGATCTTGCCAAAACGACTGGCAACACCCCGCTTGCTGCACAGCTCTTCGAGGCGACTATAAGAGAACTCGCGAAGTGCATCGCATCCGAGGGCACTCCAGCAGGCGATCACCATCAGCACAAACACCAATACCGGCAGCATGATCACGTCACGGTTCCAATCCAGTCGGACAGAGTCCCCAGAGGGCGAGCAGTTCTCGTTCTCGGGATCGCATTACAGGCCGCGCCTCATCCGTCAAATCATCATAACCGCACAAATGCAGCAACCCGTGCACCACATAGAG
>JANXOO010000862.1 GCA_025353525.1 Schlesneria sp.
ATGTCAAACTTGAGGAAATCGGGCGCGACTTCCGAAAGTTCTTTCAATCTCGCCTGACCAGCTCCAAAATCGTCATACGCCAGTTGAATTCGCAGGTCGTTCAGCTCGTTACGAAATTCGACGATTTCTGCCGGGTTGGTCACGGCTGCTTCGTGCAGTTCGAGGACGATCGACAAATCCGGGGCGTTCGCCCGCAATTGGATCAGTGATTCGATCAGGCCAGCATGAGGTCGCTCGCAGGGGTGAGTATTGAGGAAAATCATTCCCGGATGGGCCATTTTCTTCGCGACATCGACGCCTGTTTCGCGGCACAAGACGCTCAGACGGGCAGCGAGGCTCATTCGCTCGGCAGCTTCAAACATCTGTTTGGGATTGCGAAGTCCCTCAACAGAGCTGCGCGCAAGTACCTCGTAGCCGATGGTCTGAATATCGCTGAATCGAATAATCGGCTGGAAATGCGGGACGACAGTTCGGCCCTGGAGCAGCCGCTGGAATTGCGACAGCGTGCTTTGCCATTCTTCGGGTGCAGAAGCCATCGTACACAAATGGTTTTCGACTTTGGTCCGGCCAATCACGAATTCGAAATCAGAAAATCGCACGACATCGGTTTCGCCAATCGGTGTATCCTGCGAAATTCGTTCGCCGTTGACGAACGTACCGTTCGTGCTTCCCATGTCGCGCACGAAAAGCGCCACTTCAGACGCGATCAATTCAGCATGAAATTTCGAGACGCTCGCGTGTGGAATACACAGATTCAGATCTGGCCGACGTCCGATCAGAAGCCGTCCACTCGGAACCGGAATTCGCTGGGGTTGCCCCTGCGGGATCAATGCCCCCTGGATATACCATGCCGTCGCTTCGGAAACAGCGGACGTCGGAATCGCGGTCGCAATCATTTTCAGAAACTTTCATTGAGATGCTGCGTCACCGGTAACGGGACGCGAGTGATTCAGAGCGATCTGTTGAATCGCTTCACCATTTGCAATTTGTTCACAGTCAATTGGTTCCAGCGACGAGCCAAAAGCAGAATTGACCCCGGGGTCAGACCAGATCGATCGAGTCAGCAACAGGTGGCCAGCATTGGCATTCTGAATGGTCCGCATTGTTTTATTGATCGTCGCACCGAAGTACTTGACCTCATTCCGGTCGCCGGTCACCAGCGCTGCACCGCGATGCAGCGCACCCGACAGTATCCATTGCCGCTGCGGAAATTCCGTCTTAAGGACCTCGCCAAGTTCGCATGCGGTTTCGATGGCACCGACGGGATCCGGGAAGCTGGCCAACAAGACTCCGCCCACGTTGTCGATCAGGATGCCGCTACGGCGATGGAGGTGGCGTTCAACCGCTCGTCGAAAATCCTGCAGCAACGACCAGGTTTCAGCGTCGCCTGATTGCTCGAAGATGTCTTCAATATCTGCGATTTGAATTGCCAGAAAGCTTCCTGTTTTAATTTCGACAAGCATACCGGGCGCAAGTGTCTGATCGGGAAATAACTCTCGAAAGACCGGCAGTGCAGTGACCTGAGCCGCCGTGAGTGCTTCAGACCTGCGAAGGGTCCGTTCGATTCGAATGACTTGTTCAGACGGGAAAAAGTTTTCGACTGCCAGATTCTGGTGACCGGCGCGCAGAGTTGCCACCGGAGTCCGATTGACGCCGGGTACGCATCGAATAAGTCCGTGGCGCAGGCCGAGTTCACAATCGACTTCGATCGGGACAGCGTAAGGCAGGCTGGGGCCGCGAGCGATATAACTTCCGGTATCGAGCGACAGTGACAACAACAGTCGCTCGGACGGTTCCAATCGAACCTGCGCGACGACGTGCGGAAAATTGCCAGGGCCCCCCGCACAGTAAGTCTTC
Source organism: Schlesneria sp. (assembly GCA_025353525.1). Taxonomy (GTDB): domain Bacteria; phylum Planctomycetota; class Planctomycetia; order Planctomycetales; family Planctomycetaceae; genus Schlesneria. Next base: position 1,858 of record JANXOO010000862.1, read on the forward strand.
AAGTCCGCAGACCGAATTTCGGGGTGTGGACGAAAGGTCAATTCGAGCGAACTTCCAAATTCGATATCGAAGCTGGTCTGGCAGGCCGAACAATTGCCATGCTGTTCGATCTCTCGCAATGTGTTTTTTGCTCCCGTTGCAAGCCGACACGTCGGACAAATGATATCCCAGTGAAGGGTGAACAGGCCGATCGGGACGGCGCGCAGGCAGGCTTCGACAACGTCCCGGTCAGGCAAACCGAATCGTCGCGCGATCGCATAGGGCTGTATTCGTGCGACATCCTGAGCCGACGCGTTGGAGACGAGTTCACCAAAAACCGCCACGATGTCTGCCGATGTTCCCACCGATCTCCATTCGTCCAGTCGTTGTTCAAGCCGTTGTCGCTGGGTTCTCTTCAGGCCCGCTGGCTCGATAAACGGATCGACAAACCGTCCGGATGAGATCTTTCCGTTGACCGAATTGTCAATGCGATGATAGATCCGATCGAGATTACGCTTGCCCTTCACGCCCACTTCAAACCGGGCGAGGATTTGACCGATCACTCCCCGCGGCTGAATTTTGATTTCGTGGGTCAACAGTGTTCCGCCGTCCGGCTGCGGAACCAGTTCGACAGTACTCATGAACCACGCAAAAGGCCCCGCAGGAAACTCGCGCAAAACACTGAAGCGCTGGCGTTCGATCCATTCAAACGGATGCTCTTCCCAGGTCACGGCGATTCCCGCCAGTCGAAAATGTCCGGTCTTATGGATCCGTCCTTCGGAATCAGTTGATGTTTCGTAGGTGACCGGCGGCAATCCTGCCGCCTGGTTGAATCGATCGGTATTGCTGACGAAGGGCCAAAGGGCTTCCGGGCTTGACGCCAGTTTCCATTCGAATTTGGCGTGAAACACTTTGGACGAATCGTGAACTGGCAAGACCGGATGCACGACGAACTGCGATGAATCGCCGGTCTGCAATCTCAGGATTTCTTCGAGCACCGACGAAGCGTCGGGCGGACGTTGTCCCGGATGTTTGGCGAGCATGCGCCGAACCAGATCGGCACTCGCGTCACTGACTTCGGGGCTGAGTTTACGGACATCGGCTGGAATCTCGAAACAGTGTGCAGACGCGAGCTGAATTGCATCGCTCGCCGTGAACGGGCGTCGGCCCGTCAGCAGTTCGAAGAATGTTGCTCCGATCGAATAGACATCCGTCGCCGGAGATACTTCGTGGGAACCGGTGAACTGTTCCGGTGACATATAGTAGGGCGTTCCCAGCAGGGCACCCGTTTGAGTCAACTTCAGCGATTCCGACTGATCGACGTGACGCGCCAGTCCAAAATCGGTCAGCTTGACGATCGGTCGTTTCGTTTCGGTCTCTTCATCGAGCAGAACGTTTTCCGGCTTGATGTCGCGGTGAACCATCCCTTTCGCATGAGGTGTCACGAGTGCGCGACACAAATCGCCAATGATTTCGAGCGATGTCGCCTCGTCAAACGTGCCCGTACTTTTGATCGATTGACGCAGGTCACCTCCCCGAACGAATTCCATCACCAGGAATCGGACATCTCCTTCTGTGCCGACATCGAGCAGATTCGCAACATGGGGGCTCTTTGCTTCTTCCAGCAATCGAGCTTCTTTTTCAAAACGTCTCAGGGCATCGGGTTGAGAGAGACAACCAGCGGCAAGTACCTTGATTGCCACATCCTGTCCTGTGGCA
>JANXOO010000551.1 GCA_025353525.1 Schlesneria sp.
AACTTCCGGATTCGTTGACGAACATGGACGGCATCCGTTACGCGGTGAATTGTTGAGCATCGAGCATCTTCGGCTTCGAGCCATCGAACTTGCGAACTCGTTGATCGTCGTCGCCAATGTCAGTCGTGACCGACGATTTCACCGAAAACTGAAACGGAATGCGGCATTGTTACAGCGAGCTTATCGGACGATATCACGAGCCGTTCAGGAGGGGGAGCCGCTGACTCCGGAAGCGGAATGGTTGCTCGACAATTTCTATGTTGTGGACGAGAACTTACGTCAGATTCGCGACGATTTGCCCCGCGGTTATTTTGACGAATTGCCAAAGCTCGCCGATCGGACACCCCGAATCTATCGTGTGGCTCTTGATCTGATTGTCCACACCGACAGCGTGGTTCAACAGGACGATCTGACAGCTTTCGTCGAAGAATTTCAAACCGTATCACCACTTTCGATTGGAGAAACCTGGGCGCTTCCGATCATGCTCAGGCTGGCTCTTGTGGAAAACCTTCGTCGACTTGCGGGGCAAATGTTAATTAATGTCCAGATACGTCAGGGATTGAGTTCGATCCTGAATAACTGGCAGATGGGAGATCCGGTCCCGGAAATTCTCGATCTGGAAATTCCCCGTCCAGACCTTGTCGCAAATACCTTCACAATTCTCGGTGACCTGTTTTCAAATGACCCGCAGCGCTTTGCCGCTCTCGAACAACTGCTGATGAAGCGTTTTCCGTCGTCAACCGAACTGATCCGGGCCGAGCATCGTCGACAGGCGTCCAATCAGGTTTCAATTGGAAATGTGATCACCAGTCTGAGGCTGATTTCCGCCTTGGACTGGATGAAGTTCTTCGAGCGAACGAATCTGGCCGAAGGTATTCTGCGACAGGATCCGGCAGGCGTTTATCCGCTGATGGATCCGGAGACTCGTAACCGCTATCGACATGCAGTGGAAGAACTTTCGAAAGGTTCCAATCAATCAGACCTGACAGTGGCACGACGTGCGTTGCAACTTTCTAAGTCCGAGGCATCTGGTGGTCGTCGGGAAGCAATCTCTTCCCATGTCGGCTACTGGCTGGAGGACGCAGGTCGAATCGTGTTGGAACAACAGCTCGAATATCGATCGAAACCGAAAAATCTGCTGTCGCGCTGGATGCTCGCTCATCCGGGCGAGGCATATTTCGGTTTTGTCGTAACGGCATTCATCCTCGGGTTGTTTTTTTGCGGGGCCATCGCCGCGCAGAACGGACTCAAGGGCCTGCCGCTTGCGACGCTTTTAATTGCCGCCGCAATTCCGCTCAGCGAATTAGTCGTATCACTTGTCAACTGGATCGTCACGCGGACGATCCCGCCCCGGCGGCTGGCGAAAATGGATTTTGACGAAGGCGTTCCGGAACGATTCCGCACCTTTGTTATCGTTCCGGCAATGTTGACGGGTCCGAAAGAAATCGCCGCGCTGCTGGATCGCCTCGAATTGCACTATGTGGCGAATTCGGATCCACAATTGCGATTCGCGTTACTCACGGATTTTGTCGATTCCCCGACAGAGAATCTCGCCACCGATGCAGCACTGGTAGAGCAGGCCATTTCCGGAATTAGAAAACTGAATGACAATCATGGCGCGGTCGGACATCGTCCTTTCTATCTTTTTCATCGGCGACGAAAGTGGAACGAGCGTGACGGCGTGTGGATGGGATGGGAGCGGAAACGCGGAAAGCTGATGGAATTCAACCGGATCCTTTGCGGCGAGAAGACCACGTCGTATTCGGTTACAGAAGGTGACCTGGCGTGTCTGGAAGCGTCCGAAGGGTCGCCCGCGTTCCCCTTCGTCATCACGCTCGATGCGGACACGCAATTACCACCGGGAACTGCAAGGCGGTTGATCGGAACACTCGCGCATCCGCTGAATCGACCGGAAATTGACCGTGAACGAACTCACGTAACGCGAGGATACACAATCCTTCAACCCCGCGTTACCGTGCAATTATCCGACGGAAACAAATCCCGATTCACTCAATTGTTCGCAAATGGCAAGGGAATCGATCCCTATGCGACAGCGGCTTCCGATGTCTATCAGGACTTGTTTGGAGAGGGGAGTTTTACAGGAAAAGGAATTTACGACGTTCAATCATTTGAAACGATGCTTGTCGACGCCTTCGATGACAACCGGATCCTCAGCCATGACCTGATCGAAGGTTGCCACACACGAGTTGGCCTTGTCAGTGATATTGAAGTCGTCGACGGCTATCCGACACGTTACGACGCGGACGCGCGACGCAACCACCGATGGGTTCGCGGCGACTGGCAAATCGCACTATGGCTGTTCAGACATGTTCCGTATCAGGGCGGTCATCGACCGAATCGCCTGTCCATACTGTCACGCTGGAAGATCGTCGACAACCTGCGCCGCAGCCTGGTGGCACCGGCTATTTGTCTGCTGTTACTG
>JANXOO010000887.1 GCA_025353525.1 Schlesneria sp.
CTGCCGGGTTCGTACTTGCCGATCAGCGGTAAGATCTCTTCGGTCGCCAGTTGCTTTGCAGGGGGAATCGTTTTGGAAACGGAAGTTCCCTTGCAGAGAGTGAGGACATCGCCTCCTTGCTCAAAGTAGATGATCGAGTAGCGTTCGATCGTGGGCAGTGTGACCGTGACACTCCCGCGCTGGGTCGTGAATGGCAACTCGACAATGGAGTCATAATCCGGAGAGATGAGGTAGACCTTCTTCACTGACTCGGCGCGCACCGAGATCTCGATTGGCATTCCGGGTTGCAGAAGGATGTCTTTCACGGGGGGAAAGCTCGCGCCGTACCACACGGGGACGACGCCGGATTTGATTTGGCCCGCAATAAGATTGGCGAGACGGACCTGGATGCCCCGCACGTCCCCGTTCTCGTGTCGGTAGGTCTCTGCGATCACTCCCGTAGGTAAATTCTTGACGGTCATGGGAGGCAGTCCGCGGCTTGTCGCGGCCGCACTGATCAGGTCGGCGTAGCGGCTGTCACGCTTGTCCGTCCAGAGTTTGCCCGGATTGACGTGATCGTCACCAAAGTAGAAGTGCAGATATTTGTATTCGGGGTGGCCGCTGAAATAGAGGACTCGTCCTTTGCCATATTGGCGAGTCAGAATGCCTGGGGCCTTGGGACCGCTCTGGGGCACCATCTGGCCGAGCACCTCGACATCGCGGGAAATGCTTTTAAGCGTTGCGAAGGGATATTCATGAGGCAGAGAGCCGGCGGTGCTGCCGGTGAACTTCGTCGGTATCGGAATGGAGAGCGTGTTCTCTGCGGTATTCACCCCCGCCAAGTGGAAACCGAACACATCCGCCAACCCGAAGTCATTCCGCGTTTGGCCGTGCTCATCAAAGAGCGACGTGTCGCCGGAGGCGATCAGCATGCCGCCGTCTTTCACGAACTGCCGCACGGCCGCAATCGCGCGATCCGACATTGGGCCATTGTTGAACAGCAACAGCGTTCGCACTTTGCGGGACAGCGACTCGGCCGTCATGTCGCGATCAACGAGCGCCTTGAATGGAATGTGCCGGTCCGTCAGCGCGTTGCAGGTTGCGACATAGCCGCGCAGCCAACTCGTTTTAGCCGCATTGGTCGGATTGCGATCGCGCGCATCGAGCGAAAACAGCACGCCGATGTCCGCCGCGGATTGTAGCTTCCTGTCCAATCCCTCGTGATTGGCCTCCCACGCGAGCACCGGCAGCGTCACTTTTTTGACAGGCTCCTCGCGCACGACCCACCAGTTCCCACAGCCTTGTGACTTCGTCAAACACCAGTTCCACAGGTACTCGCCGGGACTGGTGCTGTAGGCGAGCCGAAACGTCCCGGTGTTCATCGTCTCGGCGACGGCCCGCTGATACTTCATCTCCGCGATGACCAACGGCGAGTAATACAGATACTGCATCCGCGGCGGTTCGCATTCGTAACCGACGACATCCGAGTGATCGTGGAAATCGTCGATCGTATACCCAGCCATGTAATAGGCCGCCCCCGCCGACGGATTGGCGAGGTAGTTGATGGCGACGCCGTCCGGACTCGCCTGCTTCACGAGTTTGCGAACGTCTCCGAGCGTGTCGTTGACTTTCTTCCGTCGCCATTCCAGCCACGCGGCATAGGGCGTCTTCCCGGCGAACTGATAGAGCCACTCGCGCAGGTTCGCCTGGTCAGGGAGCGTGTGCCCGGTCTCTTTCTGAAACTTCTTGCGACACGACGGGCAGCCGCACTGAGTCGGCCCGAAAAATTGAATCTCGTCCTGCAGTAGTCCGTCGGCGGCACTTTCTTTGAGCAGTCGCGCCAACCTTTTCGAAAACTCGGCGATGAACTCGTCGTTATTGATGCACGTGTTCGAGGTGCCGTATCCGTTCTGGATTGGACTGTCCGTCGCGAGATCGATCGCAGCCCAAGTCGGATGTCGTTCGATCAACGACTGATCGACCATCGTGCTGGTCTGGTGCAGGAAAAACTTAAGCCCGTGCTTCCGGCAGGCCGCCGTCATCACCTTGGCATCTCGCAGGAGCTGCTCGTAGGTGCCGCCGCAAACCACATGGGGCGCGAGCTTCTCGCCGGCGACATCGCTGAAGAGATAACGATGGCCCTCGCCGATGATGGCGTTATATCCCTGTTGCCGCAGCGACTTCGCCAAGTCATCCGCTTGTTGCGGCGTCAATCCGGAATAGCTGATTCCCGTGATTCGCAGGTTCTGGAGGACCGCGTTGGTATCCGTGACCGTCGCAGCGGACGACGCCACAACTGCGGACGCTGGAAAGCCGACGATGCTGACGCGTTTGTCGTAATAGCCTTTCTCATCGTCCGGCGGCAGCACGGATACAGGGTCGGCTCCGAAAACAAGCGAATGGAGGCCAGCGAAGAAAGACAGCAGCACCGCGGCCGTTCGCATCACGTCCGAGAACACGAACACTTTTCTTGATTGAAAGCGCATCATCATAAAAGTGTGCTTCTTTCGCCAGTCATGCTGGCCGTTACTTCAGCTGTAGCGTCCCATAATACGCCGGGTTGTAAGCCGGCGAGGCACCGATCAGCCACGGGCTGGAGACATGGGTCACGGATTTGGAATCGGGCTTCGGGAACGTGGCGATGTTGAGCAGCAGTTGGTCGCCCGATTTGGCGTTGGTCGGGAGATCGGTCCAGGGGATGCGGAACTCGGCGGTGACGT
>JANXOO010000898.1 GCA_025353525.1 Schlesneria sp.
TGCCACACTCACAGTGGAGAAGGAACGCGAATCGGGCCTGACCTGACCGGTATGGCCGTCCATCCCAAGAAAGAACTTTTGACTCACATCATCGACCCGAGTCGCAGTGTTGAAGGAAATTTCCGCGTCTATTCAGTCTCATTGGCCGACGGTCGCGTCATGAACGGATTGCTCGCCTCCGAATCAAAAACGGCCATTGAGATTTTCGATGCCGAAGGGAAAAAGCACGCGATTCAGCGCGAAGACATCGACGAACTGGTCGCCTCGGCCAAATCGCTGATGCCAGAAGGGTTCGAGAAGCAGGTGAAACCCGAAGAGATCACGAATCTGCTCGAATTCCTGACTCAGCGAGGAAAGTATTTGCCGATTCCGATCAACAAGGTCGCGACATCCGTGACCACGAAGCCGATGTTTCACGACAAGCCGTTTGACGAACAGAAGTTGATCTTCCCGGATTGGTCTCCGAAGATTTTCGAAGGAATTCCGTTTCTGCTGGTCGATCCGCAGGGCGTACGAATTGCCAATGCGATCATGCTGCAAGGCACGAGCGGTGATATTCCGCCGCGCATGCCTAAAAGCGTTTCGCTGACGTGCAATTCATCAGCGAAGGCAATTCATATGCTCGGCGGGATCAGCGGATGGGGCTGGCCGGCGAGCGAAAAAGGGACGACCTGTATGATTGTCCGTTTGAAGTACGCGGACGGGAAAAGCGAAGACCACAAAATGATTAACGGAGAACATTTTGCGGACTACATCGGTCGCGTCGACGTACCGAAGTCCAAATTCGCCTACGCACTTCGCTCGCAACAGATTCGATATTTCTCGATCATACCCGAGAGGTCCGAAAAGATCGAAACCATCGAACTGATCAAAGGGAGCGAGGAAACGTCGTCGCCGATCATCATGGCGGTAACCGTCGAAACACCCGAGAAGCGAGCACCATGAATGGCGTGACATGTGACGCCTTGAAGCGGGCTGTTTTTCTAGACCGCGACGGGACGGTCAATGTCGAGGTTCACTATCTCTCGCAACCCGATCAGCTAGAACTGCTGCCAACGGTGGCCGAGACGATCGAGCGACTGAACGGACTCGGGATTGCTGTGATCGTCGTGACGAATCAGGCGGGGGTTGCGCGTGGATATTTTCCGGAACACCGCCTGAACGACATTCACCATCGACTGAAGGAAATGCTTGCCAGGCGAAACGCACGATTAGACGGGGTTTATTATTGCCCGCATCATCCCGATTCGGGACTGGGGCGATACAAGATCGTGTGCGAATGTCGCAAGCCCATGCCGGGAATGTTGACTCGAGCGGCGACGGAATGTGGCCTGGATCTGGGCAATTCCCTGATGATCGGGGACCGTGAAAGCGATTTACAGGCCGGGTCGAACGCAGGTTGCAGAACGGCGCTTGTGCGAACAGGTTACGGGACCGAGACGGCCGCGATGATCGACTTGGCGGATGTTCGCGGAATCGGCGTTTTTGACAGCGTTGGAGAGGCCGTGGAGTCCTGGCTGACCCGTTCGCAATCGTAGCCAGCGAGAATAAATCTTCGCAGCATCCTGACAGGCAACGCCGGTAAGGACCGGCGCATCATCTGCTGTCGGAACCATTTTGGCGGAAACTGACCGAATCACTCGGCGAGATGCTGCAGAGAAATGCGAAGATTTTTTAC
>JANXOO010000913.1 GCA_025353525.1 Schlesneria sp.
GCTGCGTGAGATGAATTGGCACACGCAACAAATGTCAGAATTGCGGCGAAGACCGGCGTGTATTTCAACATGGAGTGCTGTTTCCGTAGAGGCTGCAATGATCCAGGATTCAAATTCTTTTTAAACGGTCCGAATTGCTTCGAGCGACCTCATAACGCAGTTAGACTAATGGCACTCATTCACCAAAGCAATCACACACGACATCGGGCAGCATCTGCCAGATATAGACGGACGGATTTTGGAATTGTTGGATTTTTGCTGGCAGGAACCAATTTCTGGCGCTGCTGGGTCTCCCCCGACCCCTTGTGTCCGGCCCAAACACACGGGGTCGGTGGAGAGCGTCAAACGTGTTTGTAAAGCAGTGCTGTACACTTGGAGTGGAGAAAGCTTGCTTCATTTTCTGCGATGTCGGGGCCAGTCTACTTCCTCACGGTTCGCTCGGAACATAGACTGTGGCTTCAACATTATGAACGAATCTGCCGCCGATATTGATGCACTGCTTTCGAAGACCATGCTGGTCGATCGCCACCGCCTGCGCCAGCAATGGCGAACCGTTCGGAATTTGCACCGCCAGACCCCGACAGACAAACCGCCCGTGGACGCGGATGCGCCACCAGCGGTCGATCAGCGGTTGGAAAAATTTCGCGACAGTCTTGCTCGTTCGTGTCAGAGGGCGGAACAACGGCGAATTGGTGTTCCTGAATTGTCGTTCGACGATTCGCTGCCCGTGGTCCAGAGGAAGGACGAGATCGCTGCTGCGATTCGAGACCACCAGGTTGTCGTCTTATGCGGTGAAACCGGGTCCGGAAAGTCGACTCAATTACCGAAAATCTGTCTTGAACTGGGGCGCGGCGTCGAAGGACTGATCGGCCACACGCAGCCGCGCCGGATCGCAGCCCGGTCTGTGGCGACACGGATTGCTGAAGAACTCGGCGTACAGGTGGGACGCGAGGTCGGGTTCAAGGTCCGATTTGCTGACGCGACATCGCAGCAGACGTATATCAAGTTGATGACCGACGGAATCCTGCTCGCCGAAACCCAGAGCCGACCGTTTCTGGACGAGTACGACACAATCATCGTCGATGAAGCGCACGAACGATCCCTGAACATCGATTTTTTGCTGGGGAATTTACACCGGCTTATTTCGAAACGGCGCGAATTGAAGGTCATCATCACTTCGGCCACAATCGACGCCGAGCGATTTGCGGAACACTTTCGGTCGGTGGCAGGGGCGGTTCCGGTACTGGAAGTATCCGGCCGGACGTACCCCGTAGAGATGCTCTATCGACCTCCTTCCGCCGACGAGAACGGTGATGAGCCCGATTGGCCGAAAGCGGTGGCCGACGCGGTCAACGAGGTTTGTGCTCGAGGACCTGGCGACGTGCTGTTGTTTATGCCGACCGAACGCGACATCCACGAAGCGGCCAAGGCGTTACGGGGCCGTACTTTTGGCGGTAGCAAACCTGACATCCTGCCGCTCTATGCCCGCCTGTCAGCTGGCGAACAGCAGCGCGTCTTCCAGACTTCGTCAACGCGACGCATTGTCATTGCCACAAACGTCGCAGAATCGTCGTTGACCGTGCCGGGCATTCGGTACGTTGTCGATACGGGGACAGCCCGCATCAGCCGTTACTCGCCCAAATCAAAGTTACAGAGGCTGCCGATCGAAGCGGTCTCTCAGGCGTCCGCCGACCAGCGAGCGGGTCGGTGTGGTCGAGTCGGGCCGGGGGTTTGCATTCGGCTCTATTCGGAAGAAGACTACCAGTCGCGTGAACGGTATACGCCGCCCGAAATCCTGCGATCAAATCTTGCCAACGTGATCTTGCAGACGAAGACACTCGGTCTGGGTGACATCGAAGAGTTCCCGTTCCTTGAACCTCCCCGTCCCGAATCGATCAAGGACGGTTACAAGACGCTGTTCGAACTCGGGGCGGTCTCCGAGGAACGCGTGTTGACCGACATGGGACGAAAACTGGCTCGATTGCCCGTCGATCCGCGCATCGCCCGGATTATTCAGGCAGCACACGAAGAGAATTGTCTGGGTGAGATATTGATTATCGCCTCGGCGCTGGAAGTCCAGGACCCGCGAGAACGTCCGCTCGAAAAACAGCAGCAGGCAGACGAAAGTCACAGGCGTTTTGCCGACGAGGAATCGGATTTCCTCAGCGATCTCAAATTGTGGGACTTTTATCACAAGCTGAAGGGTGAACTGTCCAAAGGACAATTACACAAGGCCTGCCACCAGAACTTCCTCTCGTGGATTCGGTTGCGAGAATGGGTCGATGTGCATGCGGAACTTGTCGAGATTGTGAAAGAATCGATCGGATGGACAGGTAAACCCGGTCGGGATTCGCGTGGCTCCGGTCCCAAATCGGGGAACAGGCAAGCCTCGACCGATACTCACAAATCGAAACTCACTCAAAAGGGACCGAAACCGCCGGACAACGCAGAACGAGCGAGCGTCGATTCGACATTGACCCGTCGTCACGATGTGGCAGCGATTCATCGCGCCCTGTTGACCGGATACCTGTCGAGCATCGCGTTCCTGACAGAAAGCGGCGAATACCTGGCACCGGGCGGAATGAAAGCTTTTTTGTGGCCCGGATCGGGGCTGGCGGGCAAAAAACCAAAATGGATTGTTGCGGCCGAACTGGTCGAAACGACGCGGCGGTTTCTGCGAACGACCGCGAAAATCGACCCTGCTTGGATCGAGCCGCTAGCCGGACATTTGATCGATCGTTCGTACAGTGAACCGCATTGGGATACTGAATCGCTGGCGGTCATGGCCTACGAGAAAGTCACGCTGTTCGGATTGGTCGTTGTTCCCCGTCGCCGTATCCGATACGGACGCATCGAACCGGTGAAATCACGCGAGTTGTTCATCCAACACGCACTTGTCTACGGAGACTGGCCGCAGGACGAACCGGATATCGTCGGACAGGGAGGCCG